>JBGOVF010000326.1:0-3710 GCA_041477975.1 Tepidiformaceae bacterium | reverse complement strand
TCTTTCGGAAGGAGCTTCGCGCGCAGGACGTGTGTGAGTTCGGCTACGGTCCCCGTAGGTTCACAGACGAACTCAGGGTCATCGACCGCCGTTCCGCCGCGACGAAGATGGTCCACGACCTGGAATGGCCACGAGGCTCGCCCAGGCAGTTCGGGCCCCGTCATGAAGATGTCGCCGATCGCCAGGTATCGCAAGGTCGGGCTCATACCAGCCAGTGTAGCGCGGCTGGCAAGAGACCCTACACGCACGGTGCCCGGCCTCGAGTGGTCGCCGCCAGCGCCAGTTCGGCCCACGCCCGGTAGAGCTTCGCCGACGGATGAAGGCCATCACCTGCGATGAGAGACGAGTCGCTCGCGGCCTTGCGCGAGATGAGCGAAGTATCGACGTAGTGGGCGCCGGCGCGTTCGGTTAGTTCGCGGCTGACGGCGTTGAATGCGTCGATTTCGGCCGCGATGCGCGCCCGGTCGCGGCCTTCCGCGAACGGCGTCACTCCCCAATCGGGAATGGCCAGGACGAGCACGCACGATGCGCTGTCGCCCGCGAAACCGACCGACCGGCCAAGGAGCGCTGCGAACTCGGCGCGGTATTCCTCCAGCGGCCGGCCCCGGTACTGGTTGTTAACCCCAATCAGCAGCGAAACGAGGTCGAAGCTGCCTGTTGGGTTGGCCGTCGTGATGGCGGCGTCCAGTTCGCCGGTGGTCCAGCCGGTCTGGGCGATGATTTCAGGCTCCGCGACATCGACGCCTTCCGCCCGGAGCAGCGCAGCTAGCTGGACGGGCCAGCGGTCGCGCGCGGCGACAGATTCACCGATGGTGTACGAATCGCCGAGCGCCAGGAACCGGGCGGGACGCGTGCTGTTCGCCATCAAGACAGATGGTGCCCCGAGAACGCTCTCGTGCGCCATCGGCCGCCGTTACGCCGAAGGATCCACCACGCGCCCGGCGAACAGCGCCAGTCCGGTCGTCTTCTCCCGGATGACGAAGAGGAACGGCCTGTCCATCTTGAACTCAATCGGCGGCGGCAACGGAGCCGAGGTGACGCCGACGACGGCGCCGGTGGCGGCTGCCGCCTCCGTGCCCTTCTCATCAACCTTCACGAAGGCTTTGTGGAACACATCGGAGATGTAGAGGTCCCGCCGGCCGTCGATTCCGGAGAGGTCGGCCCGGTCCGGGTCGAAGGCGGCCTTTGCGCCGAGGGCCGCGAACGCGTCCTTCAAGGCGAAGCTGGAGGTGAACTCCCACTTTGGCATGGAGAGGCGGACCTGCGTGCCTTTCAGTTGAGCCGTCAACGCTGTCATGGCGTTCGCCGCATCCTGCTCGACCGCGGCGAAGACACCGGCTTTCGGCAGCAGAACGAGCATCGAGGTGGAGCCGTCGGCGTACGGAAGTTCGATCATCTGCCCGTCGGCGCGCTCGGCGTACAGGAACGACCCGCTGCGCGTCATGGTGGGGACGTCCTTCCGCGAACCGTCGCGGAGCGTGAAAGGCGCCGGCGATGTGGACTTCGGCTCGAAGGGCACGGTCCAATCGGCCTTGAAGTAGATGGCGTTCGCAAGCACGAGGCGCGTCATGTCATTGACCGAGCCCTTCGGCAGGAGGTCCTGGATGCGCTTCTTGGTCTGGTCGGCGACCCAGTCGTTGATGGCTTTGCGGGCGTCCTCGGCCGCGTGTTCGTAGTCAACGAGCCTGACGCCGGCCCCGTAGAAGCGGGCCAGCGTCTCCAGGTAAGCCTTCTGGATCTCGAACCCCGCCTGGGCCCAGAGCGCGTTGGCCTCAGCCAGTTCGAACGGTTGCTGGTCCTTCTGAGATGCGGCGGCGGCGAGGACCTGGTTTGCGGCATTGAACGCCGCCGGAGTGTCCGCGCCCAGGCCCTGGAGATGGAGCGCCTTCGAAAGTTCGTCTGCCGATTCGCCGTGGGCCCCGGCGAGGACCATCGCCATGGCGACGGAGATGCTGTACGGCGAGAGGAACAAGTTTCCGGCGGTGGGTGTGTTGAGCTGATGCATCACGTCCCAGCCGAAGGCGGTTACTGCGTCGCCGACGTTCCTGGCTTGGACGGGCGCGTCCGCTCCCGGCGTATCGCGAGGCAAGTCGGAGCGAACTTCGCTTGCTTTCGCCTTATTCGAGCTTCCACATGCAGCGGCGAGCGGGCCAAGAGCCCAGGTCGCGCCAAGGGCGGCGGCGCCAGTGAGGAGTCGTCGGCGTTTCACGTGACCTCCAGCGGGTACTCGTTGTTATAACGTCCACGCCACGTTCGAAGTTCCCGCATGGAGACAAGGGCCGCCCGTTGAATAACCCCACAGGCGTAGAGTCATTGCCATGCAGCACACGATTAGCGCGTTCATCCGTCCGGGAGAGCAGCCCGGCTTCGTGGCGGAGTGCCCAGAGTTGAGTGCGGTTACGCAGGGAGCGAGTTTGGACGAGGTAGTCGCGAACCTCCGAGAGGTCGTAGGACTGGCCCTGGATGGGGAGGATTTGGCCCAACTTGGGTTCGCGGCCAACCCTGTCATCGTCGTGAGCATGGAGCTGGAACCGGCGGTTGCCTCGAAACCCGCTTTAGTCGTCCGCTAGACTCGCCTGGTGACCGACTCCTACCTCAGGTTCCTCGTCGACTACGACGCCTGGGCCAACCGCAGGCTCCTCGAGTTCTTCGACTCCTCCCCTGAACTGCTGGCGGCTTCCGCTCCCGGCGTGTTCGGAACAGCCGGAGAAACCCTCAACCACCTGCTCGACGCCGAGCTCTATTACGTGGAGCGGCTTGGCGGAAATCCGCGGTCGGAAGAATCGTCCGGCCTCGACTTGCCGGCACTGAAGGCCCTGGCCGCGAAGCTAGCATGGGACGCGACCGAACTCCTCCGCGCGCTCCCGGAGGCGGAAACGCTCTTTCAGCGCAGCTCCGGCAAGGTCAATGCGGCGACCGTCCTCGGCCAGATGATCGTCCACGGCGTCGAGCATCGCACGCACGTCGGCACGATCCTCGGCTCCCTCGGCCTCGAACCACCAGACCTCGCCGCCTGGCAATTCGGTCCCGTCTTCGAGTAGGCCGTTAGCCTCGTCGGCAAATGACGATGTTTGCTCGACGATCCCTACAGTTCCGCCTTCACCTTCTCCGCTAGCGCCCGTGTAAATCCAACCGTGCTTGCGATCTCTTCGAGCCCGGCTTCACGGATGGCTTTGACGGTCCCGAACTTACGCAGCAGTGCCTTCTTCCGCTTCGGGCCCACGCCGGGAATCGCATCGAGCGCGGACTTGATTGCGCCTTTGCCACGCACCTGCCGATGGAAGGTAATCGCGAAGCGGTGCGCTTCGTCGCGGATGCGCTGCACCAGGTAGAGCGCTTCCGAGCCACGCGGCAGGACGATCGGCTCTTCTTCGTCGGGCACGAACAACTCTTCGAAGCGCTTCGCAAGGCCCACCGCCGGGATCTGGTAGACCCCCAGTTCGCGCATGACCTGGACAGCCGCGCCGAGCTGCCCCTTGCCGCCGTCGATGATCACGAGATCCGGCAGGTCCCAACCGTCGTCCGAGGACTGAGGACTGAGGACTGAGGACTGAGAGAGTTCGTCCCCGGAGCCGGCGGCGCCCTCTCGGCCCTCGGGGCTCAGGCCTCGGGCCTCATAACCGGCGCGCTTGAAGCGGCGCCGGAGGATCTCGGCCATCGTGGCGAAATCGTCGGCGCCGACCACCGTCTTGACCTTGAAGCGGCGGTAC
>JBGOVF010000448.1:0-3000 GCA_041477975.1 Tepidiformaceae bacterium | reverse complement strand
TTTTCGGCTGCGCACCACGAAGCGGTCGAAGCCTGCTCCATGTACTGGCACTTCGTCGATATCGTCTGGATAGCCCTCTTCACCACGCTCTACATCGTCTGACAACCACCCCTCAACACAGGGAGAGACCACCGCATGAGTCATCACAGCAGCGAACACGGCGGCCCCGGGGAACACGGCGGCGTCCATCTCCCCGATCCGAGCATCTGGCCGCTCGTCGTCGGCGCGGCCGCGCTCTTCCTTGGTCTGGCGCTCGTCTTCTGGACGCGTGACCGCGGCAGCGACTTCTCGGGCCCGCTCCTAGGCGCCGCGGTGCTCGCGACCCTCGTCTCGGCATTCGGGTGGGCTTACGAAGACGGGAAGATGAAGCGAAAGGCCGAGCAGGGGCCGGTGGCCGCGACCGCCCCGCGCGCCGCCCGTTACACCCAGGTCCTGACCTTCTCCGTCGTCGAAGGCAAGCTCATCCAGGCGCGCATGACGGGCATCGTCCATGTCCTCGAACGGGCCGATAGCGCGCTGCGCGACCTCGATGGGTTCCAGGATCTCCGCATCATCGTCGCCCCTGCCAGCACCGGACCATCGCAGGTGCTGGTCGAAACGACCTGGTCCGACCGCGAGGGCCTGGCGACGTATGAGGAAACCCGCCGCACCTTGCTCGATATCGTCGCGGCGCACTCCGAAGAAGTGGCCTCCGGCTCCGTTCAGGTCTTCGACATGGAAGTCGTCCGCGACACCAAGGACGTCTCCTTCCGCTTCGGCACCGGTGCCGCGGTCGGCCTCATCGGTGCGCTACTCATCGGCGGCTTCATGATCGGCGCCGGCCTCAACCTTTTCGCCAGCGACAACACTGGTGGTGGCGGCGGAGCGGCAACAGTCACCCCCGGTGTCGACACGTCGAAGGTCGTAGCGACCGACAACAAGTTCAGCGTGAGTTCTATCGAGGCGCCGCCAGCAACCGCCATCACGATCAACTTCTCGAACAACGGAAAGATCAAGCACAACCTCCACTTCCTCACAGCCAAGGGCGGGACCACGCTCGCTCCCGGCGCTGAGGGCGCGATCATCGACGGCGGACAGTCGGAAGCGGTCAGCTTCACCACGCCGGCAGCCGGCAACTACTACTTCCAATGCGACCTCCACCCGGATCAGATGTCGGGCACGCTCACGGTGAAGGCCGGCGCGGCTGTTCCCGGTCCGGCGGCGGCCGCGTCCGGCGGCACGACCGCCGGCGGTGCGAACGCAATCACCGCCACAGACAACAAGTTCGACAAGAATGCCCTGAGCGGCTCCGCGGGAAAGCCAGTCTCCATCACGCTGACCAACAACGGGAAAGTGCCGCACAACATCCACTTCCTTACGCAGAAGGGTGGCGCCACGCTCGCGGATGGCGGCGAGGCCAAAATCCTCCAGGCAGGCGGAAACGAGTCTGTGACCTTTACTCCGCCAAACGCGGGCAAGTTTTACTTCCAGTGCGACCTGCACCCGGATCAGATGTTCGGCACGTTCACAGTCACCTGAGTTCGCTCGGGTGGCGGACGGGTAAGGCCGCGCGCTCAACTGAGGGCGTCAGCAGACGCGCTTGCGAAGCGGCCACCAGCTTACAAAGGCGGAAGAGCTGCAATCCGGCACTCCGGCCCGACCGGAATCCGGGCTCGGTAGGCAGCCAGCGGAACCGCGCCTAAGATTCCCGGGCATGCCCAGCGAGCGTATCCAACGACGTATCGACGCCTTTCTCGACGAGGCCGACGAAGCCGCAACTCAGCGTGACTGGCCAGCGGTCGCGGAGAAAGCTGCGGCCGTCCTCGGCATCGACCCGGACAACGCGGACGCGAAGTCCTTCCTGCAGATGGCGAGGTCTGCCACTGCGGAGTCGGCGGACGGTGGCAGCGCGAATCCGTCGACGCCCGCGGCTGCGCCCGCCGCGCCCGCCCTGCCGGCCTCCTTCGTCGCGGGCCGCTATGCCGTCCGGCGCTTCCTGGGCGAAGGCGGTCGCAAGCGCGTGTATCTCGCTCACGACAGCCGCCTCGACCGCGAAGTCGCCTTCTGCTCCATCCGCACCGAAGGCCTCGACGCCACCGGCCGCGAGCGCGTGTTGCGCGAAGCGCAGTCGATGGGCCGGCTCGGCGCGCACCCCAACCTCGTCACGATCCACGACATCGGGGAGGACGGGGGCGCGCCGTTCATCGTGGAGGAGTTCATGGGCGGAGGTGATGTCGCAGCGTTGATTGATCAGGCGGCGGACCACCGCCCGGCGGTTGCGCGGACCCTCGCCATCGCCAAGGACGTCTGCCGCGGCCTCGCCTTCATCCACAACGGCGGCCTCATCCACCGTGACCTCAAGCCCGCCAACGTCTTCCTCGCCTCCGACGGCACCGCGAAAATCGGCGACTTCGGCCTCGCCGTTTCCCTGGACCGCGTCCGCCTGACGCAGCACGGGATGATGATGGGCACGGTTAGCTACATGCCGCCGGAGCAGGCGCTCTCCGGCGAGACGACGCCGAAGGCGGACCTCTATTCCCTCGGGGCGATGCTCTACGAAATGGTCACCGGCAAGCCGCCGTTTGTTGGCGACGACCCGACGTCGGTCATTTCGCAGCACATCAACACCGCCCCGGTAGCGCCGAGCTGGGTGACGGAGCGCTGTCCGCCCGCCCTGGAGGATGTCATCCTCCAACTCCTCGAAAAGGACCCAGCGAAACGGCCGGAGTCCGCAAGGGCGGTACTGGCGGCACTCGAGAAGGTGGACCCGGAGGCGAAGAGTGCGACGCACTCCGATTCAAATGTGCTGGACCGCCTGGCGAAGGGCGTCTTCGTCGGGCGGGAGAAGGAGCTGGAGCGGCTCCGCAAAGCATTCGACGAGGCGGCGAGCGGGCGCGGCAGCTTAGTGATGCTCGTCGGTGAGCCGGGCATCGGCAAGACACGGACGACCCAGGAGCTGGAGACGTACGCGCGGATGCGGGGCGCGACGGTCCTTTGGGGGCGAGCGCACGAATCGTCGGG
>JBGOVF010000346.1:0-3627 GCA_041477975.1 Tepidiformaceae bacterium | reverse complement strand
TGTTGCAGGCCGTCGGCGAGCTGGATGAGAGCACCTTGAAAGCTGACCTCGACCGGCTGACCGGCGCCGGCATCCTCGTCCTTCGCGGAAACCGCGGGCGGCTGGAGTATGCCTTCCGGCACGCGCTCATCCAGGATGTAGCGTACCAATCGTTGCTGCGCAGCGAACGTGCCCGGCTTCACGGACGCATCGCCTCCGCCTACGAGCGGGACTTCCCGAGGATGGCTGAGCGCGAGCTGGAGGTGGTCGCCCACCACCTGGCAGAGGCGGGCCAGGTAGAGCGAGCGATCGACTACCTGGGCCGAGCGGGGACGCGGGCTGCGGCCCACTGGGCGAACCAGGAAGCCGTTGCGCTCCTCGATCGCGCGCTGGAGCTGCTCGAGGCGCTACCAGAAGAAGTGGGCCGGGACCGCCTCGAGCTGACGCTACGCTTCGCAATCGGTGGAGCACTGATCGCGACGCGCGGCTATGCGGACGCGGAAGTGGAACGTAACTACGGCCGGGCGGTGGAGCTTTCGTCCCGCGACGACCGGGTGCGAGACCGCTTTCAGGCCCTCTGGGGGCTACGCCGGTTCTACCAGGTGCGCGGCAACTTTGCGCGGTCGGTGGGGCTCGCATCGGAGCTTCTGCGAACTGCGCCGGCGGTCGACCGGGCTGCAGTCATGCTCGCGGATGCCGCCGCCGGCGATGCGCTCTGGCTGACCGGCGACCTGCAGGCGGCGAGCGCACACCTGGCGGTTTGCGCCGAAGCTCTGGCGAACTCCGGCGGCCTCAGCCTCCCCGCCCGAGACGCCTGCACGCGGGGGCTGGCAGAGTATGCGGTCGTCCTGTGGCTCCAGGGCGACCCCGCTGCCGCGTCAGCGGCGGCGGAGCATGCCGTTCGGGAAGCGCGAGAGATCGGGGATCCTTTCCTCGTTTGCTGGGCGGTGTCGTTCAGGGCGTGGGTTGCGCATCTCGCGGGCGACGGCGCGACGGTGCGAGCGGATGCTGAGGAGACGCACGCGCTCGCCACCCGGCACGGGTTCAAGTACTTCGAAGCGGTGGGGCAGATCTACCGTGGGTGGTGTGGCGCAACCGCCGGAGAGGACCAGGCCCTTACGGAAATCTCGGCCGGCATCGACCTCTACAACCAGATAGGAGCGGAGTCCGCGCTGACCTACTTCGAGGCTATGCGAGCCCACGCCGCCCTGGCCATCGGACTGCCGGAGCGGGCCGCCGAGTTCGTGGAGAACGGGCTCGCGATGGCCACGAAAAACGGTGAGCGAACGTTCCTGCCCGAACTCCACCGGCTGGCGGCAGAAGTAGCCTTCGTCCGGGGACAGCCGGAGCAGGTGCGCGCTCATCTCGACCAGGCGATGACTGCGGCGCGCGTGGTTGGCGCGCCCGCGAGCGGGCTGCGGGCGGCGCTCACGCTCTCGCGCCTGCTGGGGGAATCGAGCCGGGGAGCGGACTTGATCGGCGAGTTCTTGGGCGGAATCGACCAGAGGGCAGAGACGCCCGAGATTTTGTTGGCGCGATCGATGGCGGCCACGCCCGCCTAGCCCCCAAACGCTTCCCGAAGGAGACATGCGAATGACATCCCCGACGCCAGGGGCCCGGCCCATGCCCGGCCTGGACCAGTATCCTTTCGTCGATGCCCTCCTGGACCGGCGCTCGCGGCGGTTCGGCAAAGGCATGACCCTTGATGGCGGGCCGCTGCAGTACGCCAGCAAGCTCCCCCCCGAACCCCTGACCGCCGACGAAGAGGCGGCGATCGTGTTCGCGGGCGCCGGCTTCACCGGGCACGCACTCGCCGAGCTCCCGTTCAGCCATGGCGCGAAAGACGACGAGAGCGGCTGCGGGAACATCATGAGCCACCTCTTTGGGCGGACCATGATCAGCGGAGATGCCGTGCACGCCTCGACGCTCTTCGTGATGAACGACGAGGGCACCTGGATGGTGCGCCGTCCCCAGGACTTTTCATCCGCCGAGGTGCTGGAACTCATCGCACTCGGCCGCGCCCGGCGATTCCTGGATTTCTATCATGCCGCACGAGTGAAGGTCGCTAGCACCCGCGCCGCTGTGCCGCGCCAGGTCCCAGATGTCCCCGCCTTCAACAAGTGGTCCGTGAACTTGCCGGGCATGAGCTACTTCCTGCCCGTGAATGACCTGACGGGCTTCTATATCAACGTGCTGCTGACGATGTTCGACGAGGAGTTCGGCTTCTACGTGGTAGATGACACAAAGCGCTTCGGGGCGGCGGGGATCGGCAAGTACCGTCAGTCGAAGGGCGGACATCTACGAGACGACGAGATTGTGCGAACCATCTCGATCACCATTCTTGAGGGCTGGGTCCACGAGTTTGCCTGCATCGAACAGGGGGCGGCCATTCAAAACATGGCCCTCATGACTCAGGCGCTCGGGCTGGGCGGTTTTCCGCACTTCGCACACCATCCGTGGAGCTGGCCGCAGGCCCTCGGCTTCCGGATGGGCGGGGACAAGTTTAGCCGGACGATTGGCGCGAGCTGGCTCATGAAAACGCTGATCAGAGCGATGAAACGAGATTGGACGATGCCCGTAGCTCTCGGGCTCGAACGCGATGGGAACGTGCTCCTCAAGCCCTTCTGCCCGCCCTACTACCCCGACATGCGGTCCGCGGTCGAAGCGTACGTTGAGGCGAAGTACGGAGCTCAGGGGTCGCTGCGTGACCCAATCGCAGGCGGCATGTGGAAGTCACCTCGAGAAATCGAGAAAGGTATCCCCCGAACTTCGCGGAAGGCCATCGAGACCACGGTTGCGTATTGCACGTACCTGTTTGAACGGTTCGGACGATTCCCGGCCACAAACGGGCCCTTTCGCACGGTAACCGCATTCGAGGCCTACCACCTGGACCCTGAGTTCTACGACGAGTACTACGAGCCCGGCGCTCTCAGTCCCACCCAGCTCAACCATACCCATTGAAGGCGTTTGCCTACTGGTTGAACGCAGGCTGCCGCTTCTCCCGGAACGCTGTCACCGCCTCCGTGTGGTCCGGCAGCCGCCGGGCGATCTGGTCGCGCAGCAGTTCGCGCTCCATCACTGCTTCCAGGTCGGGGTCGAGCGGATTCTTGGTCAGCAGCTCCTTAACCATGATCACCGCTTGGGTCGGGTTGTTCGCAATCTCCTCCGCCTTCGCGAAGGCGACCTCGAAGAGGTCGTCGTGCGCCGTGACTGCGCTCACGAGGCCCATGCGCAGGGCCTCATCGGCCGGGACCATGCGGCCGGTCAGGCACATGTCGCTGGCGTTGCCGAGCCCGACGATCTGCGCGAGCAGGCGCGTCGAACCCAGCTCAGGCATCAGCCCGACCTTGATAAAGCGGATGCTCAACATCGCCCTCTCGGAAGCGATGCGGACATCGGCCGGCAGGATCATCGTGAGGCCGATACCGACCGCATAACCGTTAATCGCGGCCACCACCGGCTTCGATTGGCGGAGGATGGTGGTGAAGTTCGCGCCGCCGCGACGCAACTGCTCGCCCGAGCCCTGCGCATTGGTTTGCACGCGCGCAGCGAAGTTGCCCATGTCGGCGCCCGCGCAGAACGCGCGCCCCTCCCCCGTCAGGAGGATGGCGCCGATCCCGGTGTCCTGGTTCCACTTGCCAACCTGGT
>JBGOVF010000459.1:0-2970 GCA_041477975.1 Tepidiformaceae bacterium | reverse complement strand
GTCCCACCTTCATCGCGCGGCCTATCCCTCGCTCCTGCGCCCGCACGGCCGCGATCAGCGGCGCCCTCCCGGCCACCAGCCCGGACGACGAGAGCCCGCCGAGCGCCTTGCCACCGCTGTAAATGACGAGGCTGGCCCCCGCCGCGATGTAAGCGCGCAAGTCTTCCTCGGCCGCGGCGTCCACGATGACCGGTACGCCGGCGGCCCGGGCCAGCCCGATGCACGCCTCCAGGGCCAACCGTCCCGGCGCGTGAACGTGATGGGACTGGACGAAGACCATGGCCCGAGCACCCACCAGTGCGCTGGCGAGCTCTCGCCCGGCGATGGACCCGGCCGTGCCGGCCAACACGGGCGTGCCGCCCCCCAGCCGGATCATCTGCACAACGGGCGCGCCGAAGTCGATGTCATGCCCGGCCTGGAGGACCACATTTGCCCGGTCAAGCCCCCCGGGCAGGCCGCGAACACGCCCGAGGTCCTCCCCGGCTACACATGCCGCTACGCTCAGCGCGATCCCGGCCGCCGCGCCGGTCGTGACACACCCGGCTTCGGCGCCGGTTGCCGCCGCGATCCGCAGTGACGCCTCATCCTTCAGCCGTTCCATCTCGATTGGCGTCGTCATCGCCTCCCGGATGGCGGCTGCGACGGCCCGCGCCAGCGGCGCCGGGCTCACTCCGCCTCCCAGCATCGAGAGATGCCCGGCAGCGTTGATAACGCGTGGCAGCGAAATCTCCATCGCTAATTCCCCTTTCGCTCGATCGGCCTCGGCCGAAATCGCCGCGAGAACGTCCGTGTGCCGCCGTAGCTGTCCGTCGCAATCCACTCCTCGTTTTGCACGGCATAGCTCGTCGTCCTCGTCGCTTCGGGAAGTTTCAACGCCTTTCGCGGAGTATCCGTCACTGCTGCAATCACCTCATTCTCGGCCATCTCCAGTCCGAGCATTTTGCTCATGCAGTCCGCGAGACTCCGCACCGGCGCCTCCAAACTTGCACGGTGAAGATCCGTACTGATGATGTCAGGCGGGAATCCGTGCCGCATCAGGGCCTCCATCACCTCGAACGAAAAGCTCCCCGCGCCGTGGCCGATATCGAACAGGACGCCTCGCTCTCGCGCGGCCCGGAGCGATCGGTGCACGCCCTCGCCGTCCAGCGCGCCTGCCGGCTTGCCGTGCGCGAAATGCGTGACGATGTCTCCCGTTCGCAGAGCCTCCGCCACTTCGCGCATCGTCGGCGGCCCGTTGCCCACGTGGACCATCAGCGGCACGCCGAACTCGACGGCCACCGACTTCGCGATCTCGAGCGCGGCGAGACCGCGCCCCGCGAGCCGCGTCGCGCTCGCTTGCAGCTTGATCCCGACGACGCGACCAGGCGTCTGCTTCAACGCAATCCGCGCCGCGGCACCAGAGATATCGTGAGTGGCACACCCGTCGCCCGCGATGCCTTCCGCGCAGATGTTTGCCCACGCAAGGACCGTGGTTGGTGTGGTGCCCTGGACCAGGCTCAGCCGCTTCCCGAGCTCCGCCGGGGGCGCGCTCCCCGCGTCCACAAGCACCCCAACGCCCTGGCCAACGCCAAACTTCGTGGGATCAACTCCAAATCGCGCCAGACCCTCGACGTGCGCGTGGAGGTCGATCCACTCCGCGCTTGTTTGAAGGACGCTCATTCGGGCGAGCCCTGAAGCGTGTCCGTCGCCGCCTGCAGCGCAAGCCAGCGCACGAACGCCGCGTCGTAGATGGCCACGACGCCCGGGTCGGGCGAATAGCGCATCGAGGCAGGCCCGAGACAACGCGCCGTCTCCAACGGCATGGTGCCGGCCGCGATGGCGCCGAGAAGGGCCGCGCCACGGCAGCCCTCCTCGCAATCCGCCACCTCCACTTCGGCCCCGAGAACGTCCGCCAGGATCTGTGCCTGGAGCGCGTTTCGAGCCCCGCCACCCGTGGCAACCGTGTGGCTCGCGGTAAGGCCCTCCTTCCCGAGCCAGTCCCTCACCTGCCGCAGTGCGAACGCCACTCCTTCGCTCACCGCCCGCAGAAGGTCGGCGCCGCTGTGGCGGGCTTCGAGCCCGTACCAGCCGGCGCGCACATCGAACCGGACGTCTGGCGCGATGCGGCCGCCGAGCTGCGGCAGAAACAGGACCCCGTTCGCTCCCGGCACTGAGTCCGTCGGATCTCCCGTCACCAGCGTCCGCGCCCACTCGTGCGCACGGCCCCCAGCGAGAATGTCTCCGCCGGTCACCGTTAGCCCCGGGGTCAGGTCCCAGTACTTTCGCAATGTGGGCGGGATCGCCGTCGTTACCACGCGGTAGACCGCGTGTGTGCCCAGCGTGATCGGCGCGGAGCCCGCCTGCGCGGCGCCAGCGCCGAACGTGGCGGCGGCGCCGTCGTGCCAGCCAACCGCAACCGGGATCCCCGCCCGCAGGCCCGCCTCGAAAGAAGCCGCACCCGTCTCGCCGGCGAGCGCCCAGGGCGGTCTCGCCCGCACCAGTGGCGACCCGAACTCCGATTCGATGCCGCCGCTGGCCGGGTCACTCACGAGAACGCCCGTCAGCCGGAAGGTGACGTAGTCCTTGGCCGTGCAGACAGTCGTCACGCGGCTATTGTGTTCCTCCCACCAACGCACCTTCGCCAGAAGGCCGACCGACTGGGGGCTCAGTGAGTCGCGGAACTCGGCCCGGACTGCCCGCAAATGCTCCCGCGCCCGGCCATCGTCCCAAGACGGGCCAAGCACTCCGCCGCGATCTCCCAGGAGGACATTGGTGCCCCCGCGGCCGCAAACACCTACAGCAACCGCGTCCGTCGCGTCCAGCCCTCGCAACGCCTCGCGGGCTGCCACCCACCACCTCTCAGGATCGAATTCCCCGGCCGACGGACATTCGATGCGGATCGCGCGCAGCTGCCCGCCACGCTCGTCGAACGCCGCAGCCTTCACCGCCGAACTGCCAATGTCGAGGCCGATCAACGTGCCGATGGCAGTC
>JBGOVF010000056.1:0-9481 GCA_041477975.1 Tepidiformaceae bacterium | reverse complement strand
GAACCCAGCAACGACCTCAGCGGGGTCGCAATCACGGTCCCCAGGGACCTGCGCGTGCGCGTGACCGACACGTCCGGGAAGGTCGTCGGCACGCTCAACACAGGAACGGGCGACGAGCTCAAGGCGTCCGTCCAGACAGGGATAACGGGCGCGTCCTATTCGTCGCGCGACGCCTGGCGCGACCCGACCTGCGTGGAATCGCCGCCCAAGCCTGGCGACGGCACAACGACTATCCTCCTGCCCGGCAACCGCCAGGACTACAAGATCGAGGTGCTGAACCCTGCCGGTGGAGGGACGTCGGTTGCGATTCACTCCTACGACCGCAACGGCAACTCCGCTCTCACGGAGCAGGACTCACAGGGCCCACTCGTGATGGCCATCGGCTACGACCCGGCAAAAGCCGCCGTGGAGTCCCAAGTCATCTCCACCGGCGCGCCGCCAGCCGGCTCCGCCACAACTCCGAGCGGTTCCGCCGGTGGGACCGGCGGCGGTACTGGTGGCGGCGGCGCCGTCGCGCCGGCGGGCGGCGCAGCGGTCCCCTCGGCACCAGCCGCCGCTACCGCGACCCCTCGGCCGCCTACCGCCACGCCGACGCCGCTGCCCGCTCCACAATCCGTCGTTGTGAACTGCGCGGTCGCCTACACCGAAACTCCCAGGACTGCCGGGGTCACTTGCACCGGCGCGGTGACCGGGACATATACGACGACGCGGTGGGTGGTGAACGGCGTCGCGGCTCCGGCGCCGGCCGGCTCTACATCGCTCGCCGCGACGTTCACATCGAACGCGACGGTGACGATCCAGATGACGGCCTGCAACGTGACCGCCTGCAATGCGGGGACGGCATCCGTGAAGATCGAGTTCCCGGCCGCGGGCACGACGCCTACGCCCACCGTGGCCAGCGGCGCCACTGCGACCCCGACACCGCCGCCAACTCCGGGCTCACCTCCCGCCGCTGTTGTCGTGACCTGCTCTTACACATGGGCCGGGCCGCAGGCGCGCATCGATTGCGCCACATCGTTTGCCGAGGCCTTCACGGATATCACCTGGAACGCGACTGGCGGCGCCAGCCCGGCATCGCTTACGACGGCGCAGAAGACGTTTACCACGTTTCTCACCGGCGGCGGCACCACCCAAATCACTGCGACCGTGTGCTTCAACGGCAACTGTTCGACGTCCGCCCCCGCCATCCTGACGACAGGCGCTCCCCTGATCGCGGCGGTGCTGGCACTCGATGCGCCCGTGGCGGACATTGGGGCGACCTGCTTGTTCGTGGTGACTGCTTCTGTCGTGAACTGGAGCAGCGGGATGCCCGTGCCCACGGGCCCGATCACACTTTTCGACGGCGCCTCGCCGGTGAGCACTGTGCCGATCGGCTCTGGCGAGCCGATCGCCGTCTTCACCATTCACCTTGATGCCCCCCCGGGTGTGCACCTGCTCGCCGCGAGTTATCCCGGCGACCTGAACTGGGGCCCAGGCACGACGACTTCCGGGACACCAGTCGTCATCTCGGGGATTCCGTGTGTGTGAAACGAGGAGACCGAAACATGCACGCTGAAGGGCCTGCCGCCAGGGGCAACGCGCTGGTCGCCCGACTCCTGGAACTGGAGATCGAGCGCATGCGCGCCGCCGGCGTCCCGGTGGGCGAGGACGATTATCGCGGGCTGTACATCCCCGATTCCGAGGCTGACCGGCTCGTCCGTAAGCGGCGAGCGCCCGCTTCGGCCCCCACGACACCGTCCGACGCAGGTCTCGAAGCGGCGCGAGAGGCGCTGCTCCAGTTCGCCTCCACCTGCGACGGCCTGCTCGGCGTGCTCCGCGCGGCGGCACGGCTATCGGCTGAGGAGGCCGCCATCGTCCTGATATGCCTCGCCGCGGAATCGGATCTTGGGACAGAACGGCTGGTCGCTTACGTCCAGGACGACGTATCGAAGCGCCGGCCCCGCGTCGACGTCATCCTCAGGCTGCTCGGCCTGGGTGACGCGGGCCGCGCTGCGTTTCACGTGACGGCGCCGCTCCGCTCAGCGCTGGCAATCTCACTTCACGACGAGCCCGGCCAGCCGCATACGCCGCTCCTCGCGCGCTACGTGGCGCTCGACCCGCGAGTTGCCCAACACCTTCTCGCGGACCGTTCCATCGACGAACGCCTTGTGCCGTTCGTTCGCGAACCGGCCGCAGCCGGCAGCGCACCAAGCCTCCCCCTCGATCTCGAACGGCAGCTTGAGCAGTTGGCGGCAGTTCCCGCGAGCAGCCTTCGGCCGCCCGTCGTCGGCCTCGCCGGCTCCGACCAGACCCGGATGGACGCGGTCGCATCGAGGCTGGCGGCCGGCAGTGGACTCGGCATTCTCGTCGTCGGATTTCCGGCGGCCGTCGAGGCTCTCGGGATCGATACTGCATGGGCGCTGGCTACACGCGAAGGCGCGCTGGTCCAGTCGGCCGTGGTCCTGGAGAGCCTCGACCACCTCCGCCCCGACGACCGCGAGACCATCCTCACCCGCCTTCGATCCACCGTCGCGCCGCTCCTGGTCCTGGTCTCGGCCGGTGGCTTCACCTGGCCTGGGCCCACCATCGAAATCCCGCCGCTCGCCCACGAGGCGCGCCGAGCCGAATGGGACCGGCTAGTCCAGCCCCAAGGCGACTGGGGCCCGCCGGTGCTTGAAGCGCTTTCTGCCAAGTTCCGGCTCTCGACCATCGAGATCGAGAACGCCGTGCGCACGGCCGAGGGGACCGCTCTGAGCCGAAACCCGGCCGCGCCGCTCGTCACCGAGAGCGACCTCTACGCAGCCGCGCGGGCGCAATCCACGCCAATCCTGAGCGGGCTGGCCCGCAAGGTCACGCCGCACTACCGCTGGAGCGACATCGTGCTGGGCGCCGATCCCCTCCAGCAACTGCGCGAGATGTGCCTGATGGTGGAGCACCGCCACCTCGTGTACGAAACGTGGGGCTTCGAACGTAAGCTCGCGATGGGCAAGGGCCTGATGGCGCTCTTTGCCGGCCAATCGGGCACTGGGAAAACGATGGCCGCCGACGTCATCGCCGGCGCCCTGGGCCTGGACCTCTACAAGATCGACCTTTCGGGGGTGGTCAGCAAATACATCGGCGAGACCGAGAAAAACCTGGGCAGCATCTTCTCCGAAGCCGAATCGTCCAACGCCATCCTGTTCTTCGATGAAGCCGACGCCCTCTTCGGGAAGCGATCCGAGGTGAAGGACGCTCACGACCGCTACGCGAACATCGAGACCGCTTACCTCCTCCAGAAAATGGAGGAGTACTCCGGGCCAGTCATCCTCTCGACGAACCTGAAGATGAACCTGGACGAGGCCTTCTTGCGCCGCATGCACTTCGTCGTCGACTTCCCCATGCCGGACGAGGACGACCGCCGCCGCATCTGGCAATCAACCCTGCCGGCCGAGTTGCCGCTCGGCGCGGATATCGACTTCGACTTCCTCGCGAGGCAGTTCAAGATGAGCGGAGGCAATATCCGCAACATCGTGCTCGCGGCCGCCTTCCTCGCGGCGGCCGATGGCGGCCCGCTCGGCATGTCGCACATGATTCGCGCTACCCGCCGGGAGTTCCAGAAACTCGGGCGCATGGTCACGGAGACAGACTTCGGGTCGTACCTCGCCCTACTCAACCGCGACGCCACCGGTTAGGCCGCGCAAAGTTCCAACCAACTTCCTGCTGGCAACATCGGCCGCGCCTACTATGATGGAGCCCGGAGGTTTGCCATGCCGGATTACCAGCCCGCAGCGCTCGAACGCGCGGCCACGCGGCGCTCGCACCGCGTCGCATCCGAAACGTCGGCGGACGTTGACCCGCGCGCTCACCCGCTGGTGCGCCTCCAGGGTCACGTTGGGAATGCCTCCATTTCGCGCCTCATTCAACGCGCCGGGGAGGAAGACGAATTACAGATGAAGCGCGACCCGGCGCTCGTCCAGCGTGCTGGTGAGGAAGATGAGCTTCAGATGAAGCACGACACCTCGCTCCTCCAGCGTGCCGCCCCTGAGGAAGAACTCCAGCTGAAGCACGACCCCGCCACAATCCAACGTGAGGACGAAGGCGGCGAGGCGGAAGACGAAGAGCTTCAGATGAAGCGTGACCCTTCGCTCGTGCAGCGGGCCGCGCCCGAGGAAGAGTTGCAGATGAAGCACGACACTCCCGTGGCACAGCGGCTTGATGACCAGCCTTTGCGCCGCGCGGCGGCAGCTCCTGTCGTCGGACTCGAGGGTGGTCCGGTCGGAACCGAGATCGAGGGTCGCGTCAGGGCGAGCATCGGCGGCGGCTCGGAGCTCCCCACGGCGCTTCGCACCACCATGGAGTCAGGTTTCGGCCACGATTTCTCCGGTGTCCGCGTGCACCAGGACTCCGAGTCCGACGCGCTGAACCGGGCGATGACCGCGAAGGCGTTCACCACGGGCAGCGACATCTTTCTTCGCGGCGATGCCAGTCCCGGGGATGACCGGCTGATGGCCCACGAGCTCACGCACGTCGTGCAGCAGTCATCCGGCCGCTCGTCGGCCGGCGGCATGTCAGCAGGACCTGCCGATGACCCGCAGGAGCACGAAGCCGACAGGACCGCCGAAGCGGTGCTGTCGGCTGCCGCGCAACGCAAGTCCGAGGAGACCGTTTAGGGCCGGGGCGCTGGGGCATCCGCCCTCCGCGCCGCTCGCGCTCCACTGCCGCTTATGTTCAACGATGTCGATGAAACGATCCGTCAGTTTCTGGTGGCCGAAGTACCGATAGACCGCGCGGAAGTCGACATCGCGTTCGACCGGCCAACACGCGAGTGGGCGAGCCGCCTTTCGAAGCCCGTAATCAACGTGTTCCTCTACGATGTCCGCGAACGACTCGGGTTTCGCGACGACAACCCGACCTTCGAACGCAACGACCAGGGCGGGCTTACCCGTCACCGCCCACCGCGCCGAATCGACCTCAGCTACATGATCACGGCGTGGACGCGAGAACCGGACGACGAACACCGGATCCTGAGCCGGCTCATGTCGGCCTTCTACCGTCACGGGGAGATCGAAACCCGGCACCTGCAGGGCGAACTGGTCTATACGCCCTACCCGGTCCTCGCCCGGATGATGCCGCCGGACCACCTGGCCAAGCCCGTCGACATCTGGGGAGTGATGGACAACGAACTGCACGCCTCCCTTGTCTGGGTGCTGACGGCGCCGCTGGAGGCGTTTCCCACCGTGGAAGGCCCGCTGGTGCGAACCGTCGAGCTGGAGTTCGGCGACCGCGCAAACGACTGGCGCGAGCGGTTCGTTGAGGTGGCCGGTGTCGCTCACCGTTCGGGTGCACCAGCAGAGACTCTCGCCGGAGTGGAGATCGCTATTGCCGGCACCGCCCTACGCGCCACAACCGGCCTCGACGGAAGGTTCCGCTTCGCCAACGTGCCCCCGGGTGACCACATCCTCCGGGTCCGGACCCCAGACGGCGATGCGCGCGATCAACCCATTACCATCCCCTCCGCGAGCTATGACGTGGCGCTGTAACGCGACTGTAATGGCGCGGACACTGCAACGTCTTGCGGGGGCAGCCATCTGGGACCGTTGAAGCGTGTACGACTCGACACAAGTGCTGCTACTATGCGCGCGCGCACAGCGCGGTGAGCGCATCCCAGAACAATCGAAGGAGACGTGATGGCCACCTCTTACCTCACCCCCGGCGTCTATGTCGAGGAAGTCGACAAAGGGACGAAACCCATCGAAGGTGTCGGGACGGCCGTCGCAGCCTTCCTCGGCGTGGCCCAAAGGGGCCCGTACGGCAAAGCCACCATGATCGCGAACTGGACTCAGTTCGTAGACGTTTTTGGCGGGTTCATTCCCGGCGCGTACCTGGCGCACGCCGTGTACGGGTACTTCAACAATGGCGGCGGCCTCTGCTTCATCGTGCGAATCGGCAGCGAGGGCGCCGATGGCCCGGCGCTGCCCGTTGCCTCGATCACCGCCAGAGCGAGCGGTTCGCCGGTCACCATCAAAGCCCTCCCCAAAGGCACCGGCGCCGCGGCTGAGGGCATCTCGATTGAAGTAAGCGACGCCGGCGACGATAGCTTCACACTGACTGTCAAGGGCGGCGGCGCCGAAGAGAAGTTCGAAGGGCTCAACTTCGCACGCGGCGCGAAGAACGCGTTCGATGTCGTCAACAAGCAATCGACGCTCGTCACGCTCGAAGAAGTGAAAGTGGCGGGCCTTAGCGCGGCTGAACGCGCTCCCGCCCCTGGCACCTACCCACTCGCGCTCGCTTCGGCCACATCCACGGCAATGGTTCCGGTTTCGCCATCGCACTACCAAGGCGACGTGACCGACCGCAGCGGCCTCGGCGGCCTCGAAGCCATCGAAGAGATCACGATGGTCGTCGCGCCAGACATCATGGCGGCGTACCAGGCCGGCGCCCTTGATATGGATGGTGTGAAGGCCGTCCAGCTCGCGATGATTGCCCACGCAGAGCGCATGGGCGACCGCGTCGCCGTCATCGATACTCCGCCGGACCTGAACGCCCAGCAGGCTAAGGATTGGCGCATGGACACGGCCGGCTACGATTCCAAGTACGCCGCCATGTACTACCCCTGGATCACGGTCGCCAACCCCACGCCGGGCGCCAGCAGCACCACCATCACCATTCCCCCTTCCGGACACATGGCCGGCATCTGGGCTCGCAACGACAACGAACGCGGCGTCCACAAGGCCCCCGCCAACGAAGTGATCCGCGGCGTAATTTCGCTGCCAATCAACCTCACCGGCGTTGAACAAAGCGTCCTGAACCCGAACGGCGTCAACTGTCTGCGTGTGTTCGCCGGCCGGGGCATCCGCGTCTGGGGTGCGCGCACGCTCTCCAGCGACGCTTCGTGGCGTTACCTCAACGTCCGCCGCCTGTTCAACTTCGTCGAGAAGTCCATCGAAGGCGGCACGCAGTGGGCTGTGTTCGAACCCAACGACCAGATGCTGTGGTCCAAGATGCGTCGCGACATCGGCGCCTTCCTGAAGAATGTTTGGCTCTCAGGTGCGCTGTTCGGTACAACACCGGAACAGGCGTACTATGTCAAGTGCGATGAGGAGAACAACCCGCAATCCACCCGCGACGTGGGCCAGCTCATCGTGGACATTGGGATCGCCCCCGTGAAGCCTGCCGAATTCGTTATCTTCCGAATCAGCCAGTACGCGCCCGAACAATAGCCCGGGGGCCCGTAATAACGAAAGGAACGCCTCATGCCAGCTCGTGAAACCGACCCACTAAACAGTTTTCTTTTCGCCCTTGATGTGCAGGGCACCCTCACCGGCTATTTCACCGAGATCTCCGGCCTCGGCTCGGAGAACGAAGTCGTGGAGCAGAAGGTTCAAAAAGAGGGCAAGCAGATCATCAAGAAGATCCCCGGCCGCCTCAAGTTCACCGATGTCACGCTCAAGCGCGGCGTGACGGCCCAGATGGACATCTGGGAGTGGCGAAAAAAGGTGGAACAGGGCGACACGAACGGCGCTCGCAAGAACGCCACGATCACCATGTACGACCAATCGCTGAAGCCGATCGCCGAGTGGAACCTTGAGAACGCGTGGCCCGTGAAGGTCACCGGTCCGAGCCTCCAATCGGATTCGAACGCCCTCGGTATTGAGGAAGTGCAGATTACCTTCGAGTTCATGAAGCGCACCAAGTAGCCGGAACGCGGCTCCCCATACGCGATTCGGGGGCGGGCGCCGTTCGGCTCCCGCCCCTTTCCAACCCACTTGAATGAACGCATTGCAGACCGAGTTCGAATTCACGCTCCCCCAGGGCTACATCGATGCCAGCGGCACGCTGCACCGCGAGGGCGCGATGCGCCTTGCCACCGCCCTGGATGAGATCGCGCCGCTGCGTGATCCCCGGGTACGGGAGAACTCTGCCTACCTGGTGGTCATCCTGCTCTCGCGGGTGATCACCCGGCTTGGCACTCTGCCGCAGGTCGGCACGTTCGAAGTAGAGAACTTCTTCACCGGCGACCTCGCTTTCCTCCAACGCCTCTATCGCCAGATCAATGAGCAGGGGACGGCGCTCGTGCCCGTGGTTTGTCCGGAATGTTCGACGCGGATTGATGTGGACATTTCAAGCCTGGGGGGATCGTAGGCTACCCCCTCGACCGCGTTCACGAGGAGGTAGCCTACCTGGCCTACCATTTCAACTGGCCGCCAGACTCTATCCTCCGGATGGAACACGCCGATCGCCGGCGCTGGGTGGAACAGGTGGCCGATATTAACCGCAGGAAGAACGAAGTCGAGAGGGAGGTCTGACCAATGGTTGACCTTGCGACGATTCGAGACGCAGCCGTCGGCTATGGGTTCGCGATCGAAATCGCGGGCATCGCGGAAGCGATGTTCACCGAATGCACCGGGCTCGAAGCCCACATCGATGTCTTCGAATACAAGGAGGGCGGTCAGAACTCATACAGCCATAAGCTGCCCGGCAGGCGCACGTACTCGAATGTCACCCTCAAGCAAGGTCTGGGTAAATCCCGCGCTCTCTGGGATTGGGTCGATGGCGTCGTCACCAAAAAAGACAAGGCCGGCGAACGCAAGAACATCTCGATCATCCTCTACAACACCGCGGCCATCGAGATCTACCGCTGGAACCTCATCGGCGCCTACCCCGTGAAATGGACCGGGCCGACGTTCGCGACGAAAGAGTCCTCGACGATCTTCGAGTCGCTTGAACTCGCTTTCCAGGAGTTCACCGTTCAGGTGACCGCGACATGACCGAACCCCAGGCTCGCGGGCACGGTATCTCTCCCGACCCGGAGGAGGCCGACGACCTGGCGGCGCGAATTCTCAGCCGCGCAACTCGACGGGAATCCGGGCTACTGGGTATTTCCGCCGCCTCGCCCACTCCCGTCCTGGGGCCCGCCGCGCCCGGGACCCTGGAACGATTGGCCTCGGCCCCGAGCGAGTTCGCCGGATCGCTGCAAAGCCTGCTCACGCACCGGGGACAACAATTAGCGCGTGAGCCTGTGCCGGCTTTCGTGCCGGATTCACCGCCCGAACCCGAGGCGTCAGTTGAGGCCGAGCAGCCCATCGATCGCAAGATGGACCTCCTCCAGCAGCTCACCGCGGTGCACCGGGCGTACTCTCAAGAGCCGCCGTCGGGCCCCTCCGCCGATTCGCTGATACCCGCTGGGGCTTTCCTGGCTTCGCCACCAGAGCGTGGCCGTCGCTCGCGCATCCAGGAGGCGCCCGGCAGCGTGTCGCTCGAACGTCCGGGACGAGCCGAGCCTCTGGAATTCGCCGCGCCACCCGCATTTTTCGGCCGGCCGGGAGAGCCTCGGATTCCCGCCGACAGTTCCATCCGCGATGCCGAAGCAGCGAACGAAGCCGACGCAGCGACTGGTCCCACGCCGGGGGCCCAGCGCGCGGGCGGCGGAGCCGCGCCTCCCGCAGCCGAACGCCGCCAGCCACGCGCGAGCCCCACGGCCGCCGCCGCTCCAGACCCGGAAGCGCGCGCCGTCACTGCTCTG
>JBGOVF010000009.1:0-15728 GCA_041477975.1 Tepidiformaceae bacterium | reverse complement strand
GCGGTCCGCGGCCTCATCTCGGCGCCGTTCCACGACCCCGAGGCCTACCGCCAGATCGGCGTCCCGACTATCGTCGTTGCCCACGAAGGCGATGGCCTCCACCCGGTGCGCGCGGCGAAGCTGCTGAAAGAGAACATCCCGGACTGCGAGCTCATCGTCGCCCCCGAACCCCGCTACTGGCAGAACCATCCCGACGAGTTCCTGAAGGAGATGACCCGCTTCATCGACCGTGTGAGCTAACGAGACGAAGCCGATCCCTCTCGCGTTGCGCCCGCTTCACGCCCGAATCTCGAAAACCGCGAAGGTGCCCATCGCCTTCGCCACCAGCTTGCCTTCGCTGCGGACCTCCGATTCAAGAAACGAGACCCGCCTGCCCTTGCTGATCAGTCGGGTCTCGCATTCCAGCACGCCTTCGCGGGCCGAAGCTATGTACGCGATCGTGATTTCGATCGTCGCGCACGATTCCGCCTCATCCAGGCGCGTGTAGAGCGCCGCCCCCATGCCGGTGTCGGCGAGCGCGTAAATGACGGCGCCGTGCACCACGCCGTGCGGGTTCATGTGCTCGTCCCCGATCGTGATCCGCGCCCGGCTCATGCCATCCGCGCGCTGGTACACATCGAGGCCGATGACCTTCTGGAAACCCATCGGCGGTCGCGATTCCTTCGCCATGCGGGCAATCCTACGGGTGCGGCCCGCTCACGTCCGCCAGCTCACCCTCCCAAAGGCATCCCTTCTCCCTCCTCCCGTAGAATCCTGGGAGAGGTGCCCAATGCCCGATACCGCGCCGCGCCCAATGCCCAGGAACGCCATCGTCATCCTCCTCGACAGCCTGAACCGCCACATGCTCGGCAGCTACGGCGGCAAAGAGTTCGCCACGCCAAACCTCGATGCCTTCGCGCAGGGCGCCCTCAAGTTCGAAAAGCACTACACCGGCTCGCTCCCCTGCATGCCCGCTCGCCACGACATCCTCTGCGGCGCCCTCGATTTCCTCTGGCGGCCCTGGGGCTCGATCGAGATCTGGGAGGACGCCATCACCCACCAGCTGCGCCGCGCGGGCGTCGCTTCGATGCTCATCTCCGACCACCCGCACCTCTTCGAAACCGGCGGCGAAAACTACCACACCGAGTTCACCGGCTGGGAGTACGAACGTGGCCACGAAGGCGACCCCTGGAAGACCCGGCCCGACCCCAGCTGGCTCGGCGCCCCGGGCTTCGGGCGCGGCTGGCTGCCGTACGACAACTCGCGCGGCTACTTCCAGGACGAATGGGACTTCCCCGGCCCTCGCACGATGACGGCGGCCGCGAACTGGATCGACAAGAACGCCGGCTACCACGACCGCTTCTTCCTCTTCATCGACGAGTTCGACCCGCACGAGCCCTTCGATACGCCCGACCCCTACGCCAGCATGTACGACGACACCTGGGAAGGCGCGCACCTCATCTGGCCGCCATACCACGCCGCCGCCGTGCGCAAAGGCGTGATGACGGAGCGCCAGGCCTTCCAGGTGCGCGCCCAGTACGGCGGCAAGCTCACGATGATCGACCACTGGTTCGGCAAAGTCATCGATGCTGTCACGCGCAAAAACCTCTGGGACGACACCGCCGTCATCGTCTGCACCGACCACGGCCACTACCTGGGCGAAAAGGACATCTGGGGCAAGCCCGGCGTGCCCGTCTACGAACCGCTCGGCCATATCCCGATGATGGTCCGCTGGCCGGGCATCGCAGCCGGTTCCGTCACCACGCTCACAACCAGTGTCGACATCCACGCCACCCTCACCGACCTCTTCGGCGTCCAGGCCGAACACACGACGCACGGCAAGTCCCTGGTCCCGGTTATCACCGGCGAAGCCACAAGCGTGCGCGACTACGCGCTCTCGGGCGTCTGGGGCCGCGAGGTCAACATCGTCGACAGCGAGTGCAAGTACACGCGGGCGCCCGAGGGCCAGAACTTCCCACTCTCCATGTGGTCCAACCGGTGGTCCACCATGCCCACCCACGACCCCGCCGTCGATACCCGCCTACCTCGCCCCGACGAACGCGCATTCCTCGACCACATGCCGGGAACGAAGGTGCCGGTCATCCGCCAGCCATTCCAGCCTGGTGACCTGCTCCCGTTCTGGGCCTACGCGCGCTTCACCGGAAACTACCTCTTCAAACCAGACCAGGACCCGGCCGAAGATAACAACCTGGCCGGACAGCCCCTCGAAAACGAGGTCGCCGACCAGCTCCGCCAGGCCCTGCAAGAAGTAGAGGCCCCGGACGACCAGTTCGAACGGCTGGGAATGAAGTAGCTCAACGAGGGAATCAGAGCCGCGCGCGTAAGCAAGCGTCCGCGTGGCGTGCTGGAGATTGCCCAGCGGCAGCCACCGAAAGTTCAGACCCGATGGCGATGGAGGTAGCGAATCGCTTCTTCCGCCGTTTCAAACACAGGCGACAGTGTTCCTGACCTGATCGCCTCATCGGCCTCGCGCTCCACCTCTTGCCACTCCTTCGTCCAGTACCACGCCTGGTCGCGCGGTATACGCGAATCGCCTTGCTCGAGCCGCGGCTTCTTCATCGTCATCGCCCCACCACCGCCACCCGCTCCATATCCCGCGCCACCTTCAAGTTCCCGCCGTACACCTTACTCATCCCCTCCACGAACGCCGCGACCTCTTGCTCGCCGTTCCCAATCGGCGGGATGAGGTGCGAGAGCACGAGGTTACGCACGCCGGCATCGCGCGCCAGGCGAGCTACGTCCTCCGTCGGCAGGTGGTAGCTCGGCACATCCTCGAAGATCGACGCCTGAAGCGTCCGCCCCATCGCCTTCAACGCGTTGATCCGTGCCGTCAGCATCGCCATGTTCAGCGCCTCGCAGACCAGCATGTCCACGCCCTGTGCCGCCGTCGCCAGCGACTCGCAGAACTTCGTATCGCCGGACAGCACAGCCGTACGGCCGTCGAATTGGAACCGGTAGCCGAACGCCGGCACTACGGGGAAGTGGTCCACTTCGAAGCTTTCTACCCGCAGCGGCCCAATCTCCAGAAACTTCTCGGCCGACTTCGTCGTTGGCACCTCCGTGACCTCGACCTTGATCCCGTCCGGGTGCAACTTCCCGGCGTGGTGCGCCAGCCGGAAGCCGATATCCCGCCGCAGCGCCATCAGGAAGCCTTCCACCATCTCGCGAGTGCCGTCCGGCCCGTATACGCGCAGCGGCCGCGTTGCCCCCGACGTCCAGCGGACGAAGAGGAAGTCCGGGAAGTCGGTCATGTGGTCGGTATGCATATGCGTGAAGATGGCGGTGTCGATGTCGGAGGGCATCACCCCGGCTGGCAAAATGCGCCGCGCTGCGCCCCACCCGCAGTCCACCAACACGTGGGTGTCGCCCGCCACCACCACGTTCCCGGCCCCGCAGCGGTCCGGGCTTGGCAGCGGGCTGCCTGTCCCAAGAAATACGACCTCGAATCGTTCAGGCATGTCGCCCTCCAAACACGTGCGCGATTACATCACACCCGGGCCGCGGATGCAGAAGCCGGCGAGACCACCCGGCCGCCAAATCGTGCCGGCCAGCCGTTGGCCAAGGCAGGCGCCGGCCGTTAGATTGGAAGGTCAACGCCCCAGGGTTGGGCGGAAAGGAGCCCCCAGTGGCGAAAGGCCAGGAGAAACCAGGCAAGACCAACAAGCCCAAAGTGACGACGAAGGCAAAACAGGCCAAGAAAGCGGAAAAGAAGGCCGCTGCCACCTAGTGTCGGCGTTGGCAGGAGGCCGCTGCTAACGGCGTCTCACTCCCAGCCCCACGAATCGAACCACTGCCCGGCGGGCACATTCGCAATCCCCTGCCGCACGTACGGGATCGTGTTCGCGGGTAGCGCATCTCGCGGGAACCACGACAGGTCGCTGCATTTGTGCGGTTCGCAGTTCGTGACCTCTCCCTGCCAGCGCTCGACCGTCACGAAGAAGTCGATGCGCTCCTCGTCCGGTGCGCGGCGGTGCATCACGCCCGCCACGCGCACATCCGCCGCCGCGATGATGATCCCGGCCTCCTCGCGCCCCTCCCGAATGGCGGCCTCCACGATCGTCTCGCCGCCGTCCAGGTGGCCGCCAACCACACTGTAGTTGCCGTCTTCGAAGCCGGTGTTCTGCCGCCGGAGCATGAGGATCTCGCCCGCCCGCAGCAAGAACAAGTGTACCGCGACCGGGGCGCGGAAATAGTCAGCCAATCACGCCGGCCGTCGCCAGCGTAGCGACCTCGTCCTCGCTCACGCCGAATTCCGCCAGGATGTCGAACGTGTGCTGGCCCGCGTCCGGCGCGGGACCGCGCACGCCGATGTCGCTCCCGTAGATCTTGAACGGCGTGTCCAGCGTCTCGAACTTGCCGAACTGTGGGTGGTCGATCTCGGCGATCCAACCCATCTCGCGCACCTGCGGGTCGGCGATGACCTCTGTCGTCTTCGCCACGTTCGCCCAGATGAGCTCCTGCTCGTCCAGCTTCGCCATCCAGTAAGGCCGCGGCTGGCGCGCGAAGATCGCGTCGAGTTCGGCCGAGAGTTCGGCGGTGTGCGCGCGCAGAGTGGTGAGGTCGGCGCAGCGCGGGTCGGTCAACCAGTCCGGGCGCTCCACAGCCTGGCAGAAGCGCGGCCAGTAGTTCGGGAACGGCACCGGCATCACAAGCAGGAGCCACTGGCTATCGGCGCACTGGTACGTGTTCCAGATGGGGTTGGTCGGTTTGTTGCGACTGAGCCTCGTCGCGTCGCTCCTCGCGACGAGCGCAGCCGAGTAGTCCCCGGCGATCGTCCACATCCCGGCGGCCTGCAGTGTGGTCTCCACGTGTTGGCCCTCGCCGGTCTTGTCGCGCAGACGCAGGGCGGCCAGCGTCGCCGCGAGCACGTTGAGCGCGGTCGTGTGGTCGCCCTGCCCGCCGCGACACAGCGGCGGAGGTGCGTCCGGCTCAGCCATCAGGCCCATCACGCCGCCAGCGGCCCAAAACGCGGCGAAGTCGAACCCGGCCCTGTTCGCATCCGGCCCCCGCGTCCCATACCCGCTGAACGAGACGTAGATGACACCCGGATTGGCGGCATGCACGTCCTCGTACGTCAGCCCGTACTTCACGCACCGTTCGTGAATCAGGTTCGTGACCACGATGTCGACGTCCTTCGCCATCCGAAGCACCAGCTCCGGCCCGCCCGGACGGTCCAACGCCACGGTCACCGACCGCTTTCCGCGGTTATCGAGTTGGAACGCGTAGTTCGTCTCGAAGTCGTAGTCGTAACCAAGCGACCTCAGGACGAACTGCCGGTAGATGTCCCCGCCGGGCGGCTCAACCTTGATGACGTCGGCGCCAAGATCGGCCATCAGCGCAGTGGCGGCGGGCGCCGCCAGCCAGTTCGCGACCTCAAGCACTCGGATGCCATCGAGCGGTGCAACCATTGGAGAGCCCTCCCGGGGTGATGGCGCAGATTACGCACCACGGAAAGCATCCGGACAAGGGGCTTTATCGTTCCCGGTACGCTTGGCTGCGATGGTCGACCCGGACCACGAGCACCAGGACCACGTCGTCGTGGATCTCGTACACGATTCGATACTCACCGACCCTGATCCGCCACTGGTTCTCGACCCCGGACAGCTTCAGTACTCCGCGCGGCCGGGGATTGTTGCCGAGCGCGTACGCTGCGCGGGTCACGCGCTCCTGAACCTGCCGGTCCAGCCTTCGTATTTCTCGCCGCACCGACGCAGTGAGCCGGACCGTGTACTTCACGGCGTCGGAGAGATCCGCAACTCCCTCATCACTTCTTCGATCGATATCGTGTCGCCGCCCTCCCGGTGCCACTCTTCCACCGCTGCGATGTCGATCCGGTCTTCTTCTTCAGCGAAGAGGCGTTGGTAGAACTTCAGATCCTTCATGGGGATCATCGCGCCCAGCGGCTTCCCGTCCCGTTCAATCACAACGGCTTCGCCGTACTCGGGCAGCGCCTCAAGGGCCGCGGCGATTTCGTCTGGCGAATCGCAGATCGTCCGTACTTTTGGCCAGGCCTCGTCTTCCATCGCTTCAGTTTACCAGCCCGTCAGGGGTGCAGGATCTCCCGCAACGCCTGGCAGACTTCGTCCACCTCACCGTTGGTCATCTCCGGGTACATCGGCAGGCTGACTTCGCCCTCGAAGAAGCGCTCCGCCACCGGGAAGTCGCCCTTCTCCCAGCGTCCTAACTTCTGGTAGGCAGTGAAGTAGTGCAGAGGGATGAAGTGCACCGAGGTGCCGATTCCGCGCTCGGCCAGCCCGCGAATCACTTCGTCCCGAGGCACCGGCGAACTCTCGTTTCGCACCCGGATCATGAACAAATGCCACGGGTGCCGGCTCTCTTCGTTGAACGTGGGCAGGATGATGTGCTCTTCGTCCCGAAGGTTCTCGAAGTAGCGCTGCGCCACACGCGTCCTCTGCTCGATGAACGCCTCCAGCTTCGTCAGTTGGCTCCGCCCCATCGCGGCCGCGATGTCCGTCAAATTGTCCTTGAAGCCGAACTCCTGGATGTCGTAGCGCCAGCTGCCGCCGGCGTCGTAGCGGTTCCAGGCGTCCCGCGACATCCCGTGCAGGCTCAGCCTCCGGACGCGGTCGCTGAGTTGCTCGTCGTCAGTGGCAAGCGCGCCGCCTTCGCCCGTCGTGATCGTCTTGTTCGCGTAGAAGCTAAACGCCGCCGCGTCGCTGATCGCGCCCACCGGCCGGCCGCGATACAGCGTCCCTATGGCGTGTGCCGCGTCTTCGAGCACCTTCACGCCTCGGCGCCGGCCGATCTCCGTGAGCGCGTCCATGTCGCACGGTTCGCCGGCAATGTGCACCGGCAGGATAACCCGCGTCCGCGGCGTAATCGCGCGCTCCACCAGCTCCGCGTCCATGTTCGCGTCCGCCTCGCGCACGTCCACCAGCACCGGCGTGGCGCCCGTGTGCAACACGACGTTCGCCGTCGCCGTGAACGTGTACGGCGTCGTGATCACTTCGTCGCCAGGGCCAACGTCCCAGGCGACCAGCGCCAGGTGCATCGCCGCCGTGGCCGAGTTCACGGCGTTCACGAACTTCGCGCCGGTGTAGGCCGAGAGGTCGGCCTCGAGGCCCTTGACCTGGCTCGCCGTCGTCAGCCAACCGCTCCGGAGCACTCGCTCCACGGCCGCGATGTCCTCGTCGTCGAGGGCGACCTTCACGAACGGGATGCTCTGTTCGACCATTGCCAGAGCGTACAAGAGCGAAGAGCGAAGAGCGAAGAGCCCTCAGCCGTGCCAGCGGGGCGCGGCCTGAGTGCGGGTGCGACGCCCTGAATAGAGGAAGGCCACGACCATCCCCAGGATGAAGCCGCCAATGTGCGCGAACCAGGCCACGCCACCACCGGGATCGGCCGCATCGGCGATGGTGGCGTAGCCGGCGAACAGGTTCTGAAGGAACCAGAGCCCAATCATGATGAACGCCGGGAGCGGGATCGGGATGAAAATGAGGATGAAGAACGGGATTATCACTCGCACGGTCGCCCGCGGGAAGTAGACGATGTACGCCCCCAGCACGCCTGCGACGGCGCCACTCGCCCCCAGCACGGGCACGATGCTGTCGGGGTTGATGAAGCCCTGGACGAGCGCCGCGACGATTCCAGACACCAGGTAGAAGGCCAGGTACTTGAGGTGACCAAGGCGGTCCTCGACGTTATCGCCGAAGACCCAGAGGAAGAGCATGTTCCCGCCGATGTGCAGCCAGCCACCGTGCAAGAACATCGAGGTCACGATCGTGACCAATACCCTCAGCGCGCCTTCGGTCGGCTCGCTCTCGCCGGAGAGGCTGTCGAACCACTCCTTCGGCTGGAACGCCCATTCGCAGACGAAGCGGTTGGCCTCTGTCGGGTCGGTCTCGAACCCGTAGCACACGCCAACTGTCTGGTCCCGTAGCCCGTTGACGATCTCCCGCCGGGTGCCCGTCAGCGTAGTGGTCAGACTGAGCATGTAGAGGAAGACAGCGACGTTGAGAAGGATGATTCCCCACGTGACGAACGGCGTGGTGCGCGAACGCTGGTTATCGCCGATCGGAATCACGAACTGGCGCCCAGCCCGGCGAGATGGGAGACATCGTTGAGCGTGACCACCACCGGCGTCGTGCGCCGCATCACTACCTCGGAAAGGCCGCAGTTCGCGACATCGAACCGGAACGTGTGCGACGACGGCACGCCAAGCACTCCGCCTAGCATGCAGTTGATGGCTGTCCCGTGGGTGACTACCAGCACCGTCTCGTGCGCATGCGCCTTCGCTATCCGGGCGAGGGCGGCGGTGGTCCGTGCGCGTACCATCTCGATGGTTTCGCCGCCCGGCGGCTGCCAGGCCGGGTCTTCCTCGCGCATAAGCTTGTGCTGCTGGGGATACCGCCGCGCTATCTCCCGTTCCTTCTCCATCTCCCACTCGCCGTAGTGCAGTTCACGCAAATCGGGGTCGGTTCGCGGCGTGATCCCCCGTTCGCCAAGGACAAAGTGGGCCGTCTGGATCGCGCGGCTGAAGTCGCTGGTGTAGGCCGCCTGAATTGATACGGAGGCCAGCCGCCGCCCCAGGGCCCGGGCCTGTTCGACTCCGAGCCGAGTCAGCTCGGTCTCGGAATGTCCGCAGAACCGGCCCTCCTTGTTGCTGACGGTCTGGCCGTGGCGGGCGACAAGAATGCGCGTCGGCTCTCGGCTCACCTCGCAAGCGTAAACCAGTTCCAGAATCCAACGCTCGGGCCCGGCTCTCCGGCGGCTTTCCACTCTCCGCTCTGCGCTCTCTCCTCTTTGCTCGTTCCTCTCTGCTCTTCGTAAATTCTCTGTAAACCCCCGCCTGAGACACCTCGGCCGGGGTTCCCGCCGAGCCGGAGGCCCGTTACGGTGCCCCTACGGCCCGCCTCGGGCTGCGGTGCTTATGTCGAAACACAGGGTCTCGTCTGTCATTCTCGTAGCCGGCCTGCTTGGGCTGGCGCTGGTGGCGATCGGTCGAGGCAGCAGGTCCGCAGCGGCGTTGACGAATTGCACAACGTCCACGATGGCCCTGGATGGCTCCGAGACGCAGTTACTGAGCTTGATTAACACGTTCCGAACGCAGAACGGCCGCCAGGCATTGAAACCTTCCCCGAACCTGTCTCGGGCCGCGGCGTGGATGTCCGAAGACCAAACCAGCCACGGGACCTTCAGTCACACGGACTCCCAGGGGCGGCTGCCGTTTTCGCGAGTGCAGCAATGCGGCTACGCGACGACCGGAGCGGGCGAAAACCTCGCTCTGACGGGCCAGGGCCCGCAAAGCGCGTTTACGCTCTGGGCGAACTCGACGGCTGGCCATCGCGAGAACATGCTCAACGCTTCCTGGGTGGTCGCCGGAATCGGACACGCTGGCAACATTTGGACTGCGGACTTCGGGTCGGTAGACGACTCGAACCAGCCGTGGGACTCCGGCTCGCCACCCGCGCCGCCCCCGCCACCTCCACCGCCGTCTTCGCCGCAGCCAACGCAGGGTTCGCCCACATCGACGCCAACATCGATCCCCGCCGCCGCGCCTCCCTCCACACCTCTGGGCATCACCGTTTCGCTTTTCGCAGGCGATAACCTGGTGACGTACGCCGGGCCCGAACAGACTGTGTTGATCGCCCTTCGGTCTGTCACAGACCGCCTGGTAGTCGTCTATGAATGGGAGCCGGGCGAGCAGCGCTGGGCAAAATTCTCGCCGGGGAAGCCCGGATACGTGAACTCCTTCAGCACGTTGAAGCCCGGCGGAGTCTATTCAATCCAGCTCACCGCTGGCGGCGCCTGGTCGTACTGAGGATTCGTCGGGCGAGTGCTGAATCACCTCCGGATGTTGGGGGACTCCCTAATACTCCGGGGGTGAACCCCGGGCTAGGATTCCCATAATCTTTACATTCGTCCGGCGCCGCCCCGCTCGGGGTCATTGGCGTTCGGCCGCGGCGCAGGGGTGGACGTTGGGGAGTTCGTTAGGCGGCGACGACCCGCGCGTGCTGGCGAGAGTTGCTCCCGCCGAGCCGGCGGCGTTGTCGCTCGGCGCGGAGGGAACGGCGCCGCTGGCGGCAGGGCCCACCCTGGCGGACGAACGCGCACTGCTCGCCGAAGAAACGGAAATCCTGACCAGGGTCATCGGCCTGACGGCTGAGTCGGACCTCGCCCAGGCCGTCGCCGATGGCATCCTGCGCGCGCTTCCAGGTACGCTCGGGGTGGTCATCGTCACCCGCGGCCCGGGTAGTCCGAGCACGCGCGCGACCGCGCCATCCAGCGGCTGGCCGCTGCAGCGCTGGGACGAACTCGCCCAGGTAGTGCGGGAACCGGGCAACGCGTCGCTGCTCACGTCACGTCTCGCGGGATGCTGGACGAGCACCGATCTGAGCCAGTGCGGCACGCCGATCGAACGGTGGCTTTCGGACCGGCTCGGGTTTGGTTCGGCGGCGATTGCCGCGCGCCGCACGCATTCGGGCTTCCTGCTGGTGGTGGCCGCGCTCCGCCGCCACCCGGGCCCGTGGAGCGCCGGAGAGGAGGCCTTCCTCGGACGCCTTTCCGGGTTGATGGAGATAGGTGTCGGCCGGCTGAGGGCGTCCGAAATGGTCGCAAGCCACGCCGCCCAGCTCGGCGACCAGGCAGACCTGCTGGCGGCCGGTTCGGAAATCCTGGCCACCCTCTCCACGGCTGAAGAGGTGAGCGTTGCCTGCGATGCAATCTCATCGCGGCTGCGCGAATTCTTCCACGCTGACCACGTGGCGCTGGGCACGATTCACCTGTCTGAGCGACGGCGGGAGATGCTCGGCTTCAGTTCCTCCGTCCTCGCCCGTGAGGACCTCCCGGCGGCACTGCCTGAGGAGGACATACGGGCCTACGGGGCCGCAATCAGCGGCGCCGCGGAACATCTCCCGGACCTCGACATTGAGGGCCTCAATCCTGGCACCAACCTCGCTCGCACCGCCGGCCTGCGCAGCCTGATCCGGGCGCCGTTCCATCTTTCGGATGGCTCGGTCGGTCTGGTCTCGGTCGCTTCGCTTCAGTCGTCGCGGTTCGATGAACGCGACGCCGGGCGCCTCCAGTACCTCTGTCGCCCTATCGGGATCGCCATCGACCGCGTCCGCCTGCTCGCCGGTATGGCCGAGGCGACCAACGTGCTGGAAGCGCGGACACGTGTGCTTGCCGCCCTTGGCCCCGGCGCGACCATCGAATCGGTCGGCGAAGTGTTCGTAGCTGAAGCGCGGCGGTTGTTCGGCGCGACGCACGCCGTCTTCGCCCTTTTCCAGGACGGGGAACCGCGCGTTCCCGCTAGTTCGAGCGATCATTTGAGCGGCGGACAGATCTCCGGCCTTATCTCTGAAATGGACAACGCGGTGCGCAGCCGCTACCGCGAGGCGCTCGACACCTCTGCTCAGCCCATCCTGGACCTGGAGCGGGACCGGCCCGGCACTCTCGAACAGACCTATTACGAAACCGGCCTGCGCACGTTGATGCGCGTTCCGATCCGCGACAGCGAAGGACGCCTCGGCGGAGTGGTTACCATGGGCAGCCCCGTGCCGCACTGCTGGAACGAGCGCGACGTGAATTCGATGCTCGAACTCTCGCGCTCGCTGGGCCTTGTGGCCGAGCGCGCTGCACTTCTGGCGGCCGCCGAAGACCGCAACGTCAAGGTTGCCGCCCTTACGCGCTTGCTGAGTTCCTTGAACGCCAATGCGCCGCCCGAAGAGGTGGCCAAACTGTTTGCTCGCGAGGTGCGCCAGTACCTCGACGCCGACGGGGTGCTTGTCTACGCGTTCGACCACGAAACCGGCGACCGCGTACGCGTGGCCCTGGACACCACTCTCCCCGAACTCACGTTCGCCCTGCGCAACCCGCTGAGCGAATCGACGAGCTACCACGGCACGCGCGACCAGGCGCGCGCCATCTATGACAGCCGCAATCCTGAGACCGGGCCAGCGTGGATCCGCGAAGCCGCCCCCCAGCTCGGGCTCGGCAGTGTGGTCGCCGTCCGCCTCGATGCGCACGGGGCGCCGGTCGGCATGATTGCCGCCGGCACTGCCGAACCGGGAAGACTTGGGAGAGCCGAGCTCGACCTCTTGAGCGGGGTCGCGGGCCCGCTCGCGCTGGTGCTCGAACGCGCCCGCGTGGTCACCACCCTGCAACAGCAATCGCAGCGTACCAGGGCAGTGCTCGATATCCTCACCGCCTTGGGCATGCGCGACTCTTTGGAAGACGTGGCAGGCCCAGTCGCCTCCGCCCTGCGAGCGATGTACGGCGCCGACCATTGCGCCATCGGTACGATCTCCGACGCCAGGGTGCGGCTCGTGGGGATCGATTCGGTGGTCGCCGATTGGCCCCGCGGCGTGGAAATTGGGGCCGCCAGCTTCCTCGATTCCGCCCGGTTGAACGGCTCGGTCCTGCACGTCTACGCCGACCTGGCCGCGCATGACGACCTGAGTGAAACGTCGGCGCTGGCCCGCGACAATGGCATGCGGTCGAGCATGCGCGTCCTGGTCGGCGGCGCTTCCGATCCCCTCGGTGTGGTGACAGTTGGATCGCGCCAGCCCGCCCGGTTCAGTGAGCACGATGCCCGCCAGCTCGGCCAGATCGTTCAGCCGCTCGCCGTTGCCATCGGATACTTCCGGGGACTGCGTGAGGCAGCCCGCCGCGCGAAGCACCTCGAATTCACGAACCGCGTCCTCACGAAGCTCAGCGCCGGTGGCGCCGCCGAGCACCTCGCCGCAGGCTTCCTCGCGGAGTGCCGCGGACTCTTCGGCAGCTCCCATTCCATGGCGATCTTCTTCGACCACGAACGCCAGATGGCAAGGCCTCTCGCCCTCGACTCCGACGTCCTCAACCTCGCCGACCTTGGCGGGGAGCAGCCCATCTCGTCGCTGCGGGCGAGCCATCTGATCTCGCAGCCCACCCCGGACCTGGTGACCGACGCCCGCCTGGAGCCGGAGCCGCTCCCCTTCGAGGTGCGCCTGATCCAGGCTGGCCTATACTCCGTCATGCGCGCGCCCCTCGTGGTTCAGGAAACGGTGCGCGGCGCCGTGACCATCTGGGGCGAAGGCGCCGACCGGTTCGGCGTCGAGGACATGGACCTCCTCGCCACGCTCGTTCGCCCCTTCGCGACCGCCCTGGAAAAGGCTGCCGCACTCGAGTCGCTCGGCGAGAGCGAGCTCAAGTACCGCTCGCTCGTGAGCCAGGCCGACGAGATGATCTACCTCTTCGACAGCGCCACCCGGCGGGTGCTCGATGCGAACGCCCACACCGCCCAGGCCCTCGGCTATTCCCTCCAGGAGCTGCTTTCCCTGCGCCTGGACGACATCGCCGGTGGCACGCCCGAGGAACTCCTGCGCGATATCGAGGCAACCCTCCGGCAGGGCGAGCTCCGCTCCGCCGACCACATCTACCGGCGCAAGGATGGGGCGCTGATCGATGTCGACGTCGTCACGTCGCTCGTCGCCTTTGGGCGGCGCCAGGCCATTCTCGTCCTGGCGCGCGACGTATCCGAACACAAGGCCCTGCAGCGGCAGCTCGTTCAGAGCCAGAAAATGGAGTCGCTTGGAGTCATGGCCGGCGCGGTGGCTCACGACTTCAACAACCTCCTCACAACCATCCTTGGATTCGCCGGCTTACTGAAGCGGTCGCCGAACATGGATGGCGAGGAGCGCGAAAACCTTGGCCTCATCGAAGACGCCGCCCGCCGCGCCGCTGACCTCACCGGCCGCCTCCTCTCGTTCTCCCGCGGCGGCCTCGTCCGCGTCGGCCGTGTGGACCTGCGCGACGTTATCCACGACACCATGCGCCTCGCCGAGCCGACGATGCACGCCGGCCTCACGGTCTCCACTTCGCTCCCGGCCCAACCCGTCCACGTTGAGGGCGACGCCGGCCAACTCCAGCAGGCGCTCACGAACATCATCCTCAACGCCCGCGACGCCATGCCCGAAGGCGGCGATATCAAGGTGGCGCTGGCGGCCGATGGCTTCGTGGCCCGCATCACCATCGAAGACAACGGCCCCGGAATGAACGAAGAGACGCGGACGCGCATCTTCGAACCCTTCTACACCACGAAGCCCCTTGGTTCGGGCACGGGCCTTGGCATGGCGATCACCTACGGAATAATCCAGGGCCACCACGGCGATGTGACCGTGCAAAGTGCCCCGGGGCGGGGCACCACCTTTGCCATCTCCCTGCCGCTGCTGGCAGGCGCCCCGGCCGATGACGTCCCCGATTCCTTCAATGTGGGCGAAGGCAACCTCGTCCTTGTGGTTGACGATGACGACATGGTGCGCCGGACGACGACCGCCACGCTCGCCGAGCTCGGCTACAACGTCGTCGAAGCGCCCGGCGGCGCCATGGCCATCGAAATCATGCGCGCCCGCCCGGACCGCTTCTCCGTCGTCCTCCTGGACCTTGTCATGCCCGGCCTCACCGGCAGCGAGACCTTCCGCGGGCTCACCGCCATCCGCCCGGACCTCCCGGTCATCGTCTGCACGGGCTATGCGGCTGATTCTCACATCGATACGGACGTGAAGCGGCGCATCGCCGGGCTGGTGCAAAAGCCCTTCACCGCCGAACGCTTGCAGCGCGCGCTCACCGCAGCCGGCGCGAAGCCCACCCGCGTCCGCAGCTAAAAGAGCGAGTGCCAGACCCCGAACACCACGCCTCCCGCTGCGCCCAACGTCACGATGGCGGCCGTGGCCGTTCCTGCCGCCTTCCCCGCGTGAATTCGCCCCCACCCTAGCTCTTCCGAAAGGCGAACCGCATCGTCGTAGGCACCCGTCCACATATCAAATCCCGCCTCAAGGTGCGGCCCGTTAGAGTCAGGCTGGCACATTGCGACCGCACGTTCGCGCCTGATGTCAAGGCTGGAAAGTCGCTTTGTCGCCGCCCGTGGGGAAGGACAATCAACGACCAGACACCACTTGAGCCATCGGGAGACCTTCGCCGCGCTGAAGCGCTTACCTCCGCCAATCTTAACGATCCGACTTTGGAAGGCCCGTTGGTGGGTCTCAACGGCGGCGAATCGCGCCTCGGACAACGCCGCGTCCAAGGAGGTCTGGCACTCCTTGGCGTCTGACGCACTGCTCGCGCCCACCAACTTCATGATGGCCTCCTCCCACACGGCGACGAGCGATTGCGACTGCTTCCGCTCCTCGTCTCGATAGACGACTACGCCGGCCATCGCATGATCCCAAATGGAATCTTGCAATGCCCGGCGCAGCAACTTCGCGATCTGATCCTCAGTCGGGGTTGGGTTCTCGCTCTCTGGCATCGCGGAGGATTCTATCAGCCTCTTTACGTTGGCGTTCTTCCTCTGCGGGAGTCATCACCCTGTAGCCGTCGCGCTTTCGCTTGTCAGCTCCGCCCGTGCCCGACCTGGGTTCAGCAGTCCTGAATCCCATGGCCTCAACCTCTCCTTCACATCATCTCGGCTCCCTACGGTCTTTGCCGGACATGTATTTTACGCCGCCGAAACCGCAGGAATCATATGTGAAAGACGTAAGAACGTTCGTAACCCGGAGCACTCCCTTAACTTCAGAGAGTGCTCCGGGTCGGTTTGTTGCCTTAGCCGCGTTTAGCGGCTGCGGCGAGCGGCGGTCACGCCACCCACGCCGAAGGCGAGGGCGCCGAGTCCAAGGACCACGAAGAGCCACGCGTTGGAGGCTTCGCTGCCCGTGGACAGGCTGCTACCCGTGGTCGGCGCCTTGGGAGTCGCCGATGGGGCAGGCGTGGTGTAAGTCAGATCGACGGTATTG
>JBGOVF010000476.1:0-2882 GCA_041477975.1 Tepidiformaceae bacterium | reverse complement strand
TTCGCACATATCAGGGAAATCCCTGAAAGGGCTCGGCCACTGGCGCGAAGCATGCCTCCTGGCGCAGCGGGCTGCTACCCTGCTCGGAATGCAGCCGGAGTCGCGGTTCTACATGTCGCAGCGTCTGAAGCTGCATTACCTGGTCTGGGGCGACGAAGCGAAGCCGCCCCTCATCCTCATTCACGGCACGCGCGACCACGCCCGCTCGTGGGACCGCACCGCCCTTTCCCTCATTGACAGGTATTGCGTCTACGCGCCGGACCTTCGCGGCCATGGCGACTCCGAGTGGGCGACCGGGGGCGACTACTCGATCATCGACTACGCGCTCGATATCCACGCGCTCGGCGAAGCGATTGACCGCGCGCCGTACACCGTCATCGGCCACTCGCTCGGTGGCGGCGTGACGCTCCAGTACGCCGGCACGTTCCCCGAAAACGTTACGAAGCTCGTCTCAATCGAAGGCCTTGGGGGGCTCGGCTGGGCTGCGCATCAGCGCCGGCCCGCGCACAAACGCATGCGGGACTGGGTGGAAAGCATGCGCAAGCTGGAGCAGCGTGCGCTCCACACCTACCCGAGCCTGGAGGACGCGACGAGCCGGATGGTAGAGGCGAACCGCCACCTTTCGCCGGAGCTGGCGGCCCACCTGACCACGACGGGTGTCCGCAGCGTGGCGGACGGCTATACGTGGAAGTTCGACAACTTCACCCACGCGGGCTCGCCCTACGAGTTCAATATGGAGGACGCGCGCGACCTCTGGAACCAGATCCGCTGCCCGATGCTGATCGTCTGGGGGAAAGAGAGCTGGGGCGCGCGCGGCGGCGCGCTGGACCTGAGCGCCTTCCACGATTACCGCTACGCCGAAGTGGACGATGCAGCCCACTGGGTACACCACGACCAGTTCGAAAAGTTCATCGGGCTCGTGAATGGCTTCCTCAATGAAGGGTAAGTCGGCCGGCGCGATCGTCCTCCTGGTGGCGGTGGCACTGGCGGGAGCGTGCGGCGGTCGAGATGACGACAGCGGCCCGACTCCGGTGCGGACCGCGACTCCCGCAACGACCGGCCAGGCAGGCGCCGGGGACTCCTTCACGACGGCGCTGAAGAAGATCGATGCCCCCAAGGACCTGGCCAGGGGCCGCTCGCTTGGCAAGACCGACGCGAAGGTGACCCTCGCGATGTTCGAAGACTTCACCTGCCCGCACTGCCTGGAGTTCACGGCCGCGAACGAGGGCCAGATCATCCAGGACTACGTCAAGACCGGGAAGATCCTCCTCGAGTTCCACTTCCTCCCGCTGAGCCAGGGGTCGGTTGTTCCGATGGCGGCCGCGTACTGTGCCGCCGAACAAGGCGGCTTCTGGCCCTACCAGCAGAAGCTCTTCATCGCGCAGGCCGAGGCCAACGCGAAGACCGGGCCGGCGTTGAGCGTGGCGTTCAGTGCCGATCAGCTGGCGGTCTACGCCACCGCGCTCGGCATGGACGCAGACAAGCTCCGCGCATGCATGCCGGCCGATGCCACACTCCAGGCCATCGAAGACGACGCCCGGGCGGCCGATACCTACGGCTTCCGGGGCACGCCATCGTTCGCGATCAACGGCCGGCCGCTACTCAACGGCTACCCGGCCAGCTACGCCGACTGGAAGAAACTGCTCGATTCGGCGCTCGCCGGGAAGTAGCGGCCGCCCGCCCTGGTCGCGAAAAGGCAACCAACGGGCCTATCGCCGTAGGCGGAGGCGGGTGATACTCGGGACGGCCAATTTCGGCACACCTCTGAAGGCTGGTTCAAGACCATGCATGCTGGGAAACTCCGCCGGTGGATGCTCTTTGCTCCACTCCTCCTGGTTCTCCCGCTTTCGGCGCTCATCCTCGGTGCCTGCGGCGGCGACGACGACAGTGGTGGCAGCAACGGCGGGGGCGTCACCAGCGGCGGCTCCGGCTCCGATGCCGACTACGTGAAGGCGATTTGCGTCGGCTTCAACAAGTACATCGCGGACTTCACCGCGGCGATCGCGAAGGATCCGACGAATGCCACCGATCCGGCGAAGGCCATGAAGGCGTCCGCGCCCATGCTCAGCGACCTTGCCGATGCGGTCTCGAAGGCGAAGCCTCCGAAGGACGTCAAGAGTTACAACGACCAACTGGTCAAGAGCATGCGAGACGCTGCGCAACAGGCGAAGGACGGGAAGATTACCTCGTTCGACCAACTTGGCTCGATCGGCAACGACGTGCCCGAGCCATCTCAGGCCATCAAGGACCGCCTCTCGAAGGCGGCGAGTGGTGTTTCCGAATGTAGCTCCGGCGGGTTCAGCCTCTTCGGCGACTAGACGAACGGCAGCGGGCTGGCCGCGCTTGCGGCCCGCCCCTCGGGCGCGACCATTCCGGCGGTAAAGCGGCGTTCCGTGTTTCCAAAAGCAGGCCGGTGCTATCCTCCCGGATACCGTACTCGCGGGCATCCGCGAGCCCCATTCATAACCGTTCCCAGGATCAGCAGCACCTATGTCGAACCGCCAGGCCCGCCGTGAACAGTCGCGCCAGCCGCGTGAGAAACGCCCGCAGCGAGCGCCCGTGGGCAAGCGCCCAACCACTGGCCGGACGCCTCCGCGCAAGAGCGGCGGTGGCGGCACGGACCTCTTTTCGTTGCCGTACTTGCTCGCTGTGGGGGCGCTGATCGTCGCCCTCGCGGTGGTGCTCGCCGTCGTCGTTTCACGGACGGGCGGCGGCGGCGATTCCGACTTCGTCTCGCGGCTCGAATCCGCTCCGGCGTCCTTCCCCGGCGATCTCGCCAACGGCACGAAGGTTGGTAAGGACGACGCTCCGGTGAAGTTGACCCAGTACGAAGACTTCCAGTGCCCGTTCTGCCTGGAGTACACGTCGCAGCAGGAACCCGG
>JBGOVF010000290.1:0-3988 GCA_041477975.1 Tepidiformaceae bacterium | reverse complement strand
TGTTTAGAGCGACGACGTCGTAGCCCTGTTCGACGGAGAGCCACTTGATAGCGGTGGTGGTATCGAGGCCACCGGAGTAGGCGAGCACGAGCTTGGGCAACGGCCGATCCTGCGTTCAGTGAGTGCGGACGTTAAGTATCGACGTTGCCTGCCCAGCGGGGAACTAGACCTGGCGTGAGCGCGCCGACTTCATGCCCACCAGCGCCGCCGCGAGCACAGTCACGATTAGTACACCAGCGAGGGCGAGGCTGATACCCGCCGCCAGTCCGTCCGAAACCTTGCCCGCAAGGCTGAACGGCAGGAACGCCATCCCCGCCGCGACGATCGCCACGCCGCCGAAGATTAGCAAGGGCGCGGCGGCGTGGTGGGTCGCGTACCAGTTTTCTCGGCTGCGCATGGTGAACGGGATGCGGATGCCCGCGAACCAGTTCGGCGGCAACTTCTCCAGCCAGCCCAGCCAGCCGAGGACGGCGATCACGACGCCGCCGAGCGTCACCAGTGCGAGGGCGAACGCCATCAGTGGCGGGCCTCGGCCCCGAGCACATCCCGGACGGCCAACTCCAGCTCGGTCTCGCTCCGGATCTCGCCGTTCTGGATTCCAGCGCGAAGCTTCTCCCACGGCGCCGGGTCTTGCGGCGCCGAAATCTCAGCGAACGTGGCGGTCCGTTTCGGCGTGGTGTTCACGCGGAAATCGAAGACATCCGGCCGTGAATAATGGCCCGCGTGGTCCGACTGCATCTTCTGCACCATCACTTCGCCAAGGTTCGCGGTCGCCGTGAGGATCCCTTCGCCAGAGGTCAGGGGACCTTCGATCACCTTCCCGCTCGGCGAGATGATCCCCGAGTGGCCGTTCATCGGCCGGACGACCTCCCGGAACTCCTCCGGGATGTCCTCCTCGCGCAGCACGCCGCCAGCCATCACTACGTAGGCCGAAGCCTGCATTGCGAACGCGCAGGAAAGCACCTCCTGCCGCGTGAATGTGCCGCCGGGCCACACTCCCGCGTGCACCTGGATGCCCTGGGCGATGAGCGCGTAGCCTGGCAACACCATCTGGTGCTCCCAGCAGTTGAGACCACCCAGCTTCCCATACGGGCGGTCGTAGAGCCGCAGCGTGCTGCCGTCGCCCTCCCCCCAGACCGTGCGTTCGTACATAGTCGGCTTGAGCTTCCGGTGTTTGCCGAGAATGACCCCCTCGCGGCCGATGAACAGCAACGTGCAATAGATCGAACCATGGGTCGTCGAGTCACGCTCGGCAATCCCGATCGCCACATCGGTCCCGGCGCGCTTCGCTGCGGCGCACAGAGCGTCGGTGGCGGGCGATGGCACCTCCACCCCGTTCATCACGAACCGCCGCAGGGCATCGCGAAACGCCGGGTGCGCCGGCCACTGCGCGAATGACGCGTAACCAGAGACCCACGTCTCGCCGAATACCGCGAGATCTGAGCCCCGCTCTCCCGCCTGGGCAATCAGCGAGCACGCCTTGTCGATGCTCGCCTCGCGGTCCAGGTACACCGGCGCGGCCTGCACCGCGGCCAATGTGAAGTCGGCAAACTGATCACCCATGGTCGGCCTCCTCGGGCTTGCCGCGACCGCCCCGAACGTTCGCTACTTCGCCGCTGGCGACGTAGCGGCGGCGATCGCGTCCTCCAGGATGTCGCAGGCGCGGTCGATTTCGTCGTCCGTCACGTTCAACGGCGGCATGAAACGCACGGCATTGGGCCTCACGTTGTTCGCAAGGAGACCCCGCTCCCGGCAGGCGTCCACCACTTCGGCCGAACAGTCGCGCGAAAACCCAACGGCCAGGAGCAGTCCGCGGCCCCGCACCTCGGTCACGACCGGCAGCCGGTCTTCCATCGATCGGAGCCGCGCCATCAGCCGCTCGGAGGCACGGGCAGCCTGGCCGGGAAGGTCGTTCTCGATGACGAACCGCATCGTCGCGAGGCCCGCTGCCGTCGCCAGTGGGTTGGCGCCGAAGGTGGTGCCGTGGTCGCCCTTCACCAGGTGAGCGGCTATCTCTTCACGGGCCAGCATCGCGCCAATCGGCACGCCGCCGGCCAGGCCCTTGGCGATGCACATGATGTCCGGCTCCACGCCCTCCTGCTGGTAGGCCCAGAGCGTGCCCGTGCGGCCAATTCCAGTCTGGATCTCGTCGAGGATGAGCAGGAGGTTGTTCTGCGTGCACCAGTCGCGGATCGCCTTGAGATAGCCAGGGGCGGGCATGTTCACTCCGCCCTCGCCCTGGATCGGCTCCACGAGCACGGCGACGGTACGCTCGTTCGTCGCCGCCTTCATCGCTTCGATGTCGTTCCAGGGCACGTGGTGGAACCCGGTGGCCAGCGGCTCGAAGGGCTCGCGATAGCGCGCCGTGCCGGTCGCTGCCAGCGCGCCCGTTGTCCGGCCATGGAAGCCATCCAGCGTGCTGATGATCTCGTACGCGCCGCCGCGAGTGTCGTGTCCCCAGCGTCGCACGAGCTTGATGGCTGCTTCAATCGCCTCCGCGCCTGAGTTGCAGAAGAACACGCGGTCCAGGCAACTGTTCTCAACCAGCAGCTTCGCTAATTCGATCATCGGCTTCGTGTAGTAGAGGTTCGACGTGTGGATGAGCTTCTGGCTCTGTTCGGTCAGCGCCCGCGAAACGACCGGGTGGGCGTGTCCGAGCACGTTCACCGCCAGGCCGCCAACGAAGTCCAGGTACTCCTTGCCTTCGTCGTCCCAGACACGGCTGCCCTCGCCACGCTCTATCACCACGGGCTGCCGCCCATAGTTCTGAAACAGGTAGCGATGTTCTTCGGCGACCCAGTCGGTCATGTCATCCTCCAGGAACAAGCATGGTAGGGGAGATGGCGGCGCAGCGGAATCTTTAGCTGAAGGGCGCGCGAGCCAGCAGTGCGGCCTGGATGCCTGCACCCGTCACACGGTCGTCACGCGACCATTCGGCATCGTCCAGGCGCCAGCCCTGGCGCCGCTCCTCGAGAAGCAGCTCCAACAACTCGGCGAGTTGCGCCTTGAGGTCCGGCTGGCGCACCGGGGCGAGCACCTCGATGCGCTCATCCAGGTTCCGCTTCATAATGTCCGAGCTTCCGATGAAGTACTCGGGGTCGCCACCGTTCTCGAACATGTAGACGCGCGAATGCTCGAGGAAGCGCCCGATCACGCTCACCACGCGGACGTTTTCGCTCAAGCCGGCCAGGCCCGGCCGTAGCCGGCAAATGCCACGAATAACCATGTCCACCTGGACTCCCGCTTGCGCTGCTTCGTACAGCAAACGCGTGAAATCGCGGTCCTCCAGGGCGTTCATCTTGAACACGACCCGGGCGGGATGGCCCGCTCGGGCATGGTCCATCTCGCGAAGCACCCGACGCTCCAACTCCGGTCGCAGACTCAACGGTGCTACCAGGAGCGCTCTGCTCGCCCCCACGTCACCCACGCCGGTGAGGACGTTGAAGATTCGCACAAGGTCGGCGCAGATTGCCGGGTCGGCAGTGAAGAGCCCGATGTCGGTGTACAGCAACGCAGTGCGTGAGTTGTAGTTCCCGGTGCCGATGTGCGCGTACATCGTCACACCGCCGGGCTCCTCGCGGACGACCAGGCAGATCTTGCTGTGGATCTTGAGGTCCGGGCTGCCGTAAGCGACGTGAACGCCCGCGCTTTCAAGCTTTCGCGCCCACTCGATGTTGTTCGCCTCATCGAACCGCGCTGTCAGTTCCACGAGCACCGCTACTTGCTTGCCGCGGCCAGCGGCTTCGATCAACGCCTCCAGGATCGGCGAGTCGGGCGACGTGCGATACATCGTTTGCTTGATCGCAAGCACGGCCGGGTCCGCAGCCGCCTCTTCGATGAAGCGCACAACCGTCGCGTCGAACGACTCGTACGGGTGATGGACCAGGATGTCGCGCTCGCGCAACGAGGCGAAGAACGAGGCGGAGTCCCCCTTCGCCTGAAACGCGGAAGGGACTGCCGGCGTGAACGGAGGGTCGCGAAGCTCCGG
>JBGOVF010000425.1:0-3142 GCA_041477975.1 Tepidiformaceae bacterium | reverse complement strand
CATGCCGGAAACGAGCGACTCGGAATTCCGCGAAGAGGAACTCATCCGCGCCAACAACGACGTTCTGATTGCTACATGGGGCAACCTCTCGAACCGCGTCATCTCGATGCTGCATCGCAACTTCGAAGGCGTCGTACCGGCTGTCGAGCGGCTTTCGCCCGAGAGCGAGACGTTGCTCGCCGAAGCGCGCACGGCGTTCGACGTCGTCGGCACCGAGTTCGCCGCCTGCCACTTCCGGAACGGTCTGCAGGAGTCGCTGCGTCTCGCGCAGGCAGCGAATAAGTACCTGGACGAGCGCGCACCGTGGAAGGCCGTTAAGACAGACCTGCCCCACGCCGCGGTGACGCTGTCGACGGCCCTCAACGTCAGTGACGCACTCAAGACGCTGCTCCACCCCGTGCTGCCGTTCTCGACGGCGCAACTGCACAGCGATCTCGGCTACGAATCCTCGTTGGACGACGAGGGCTGGATCTTTCAGGCTCTGCCCGCTGGCCGCCGGCTTCCGCCTGCGCGCGCGCTCTACACAAAGATCGAAACCGCCCCCGAAGGCGCACGCGTATGACCCCTCGGGTTTTCGACACCCACGCCCACCTCCAGGACGACGCCTTCGAGCGGCGCGAGTTGGGTGATGTGTTGCGCCGGGCCGACCAGGCTGGCGTCGCCGGGATCGTCATCTGCGGCTACGACGGGCCCTCCAACCTCGCCGCTGTTGAGCTCAGCGCCCGGTATCCGATCCTCTTCCCGGCGGTCGGGTTCCATCCGCACGAGGCAGGCGGCATTACCCCGGCCATGCTCTCCGAGCTGGAGAAATTGGCTGGCCTCGATGCCGTCGTTGCCGTTGGCGAAATCGGCCTCGATTTCTTCCGCGACCGCGCGCCGCGCGACGCTCAACGGCGTGTCCTCGAGCAGCAACTTGAAATCGCTCTCCGCGTGGCGAAGCCCGTCAGCGTGCACACGCGTGGCGCCGAGGACGAGATAGCGGACCAACTGGCGCCGTATGCAGAACGCGTCAACGCCGCTGGACGTTCCAATCCAGGCGTCCTCCACTGCTTTGGCGGCACCGTGGAACAGGCCCGCCCCCTCGTGGATGCGGGGTTCGCGGTTTCGATCGCGTGCTCCGTCACCTACCCAAAGAACGACCAGGCCCGCCGCCTGGCGCGCGAATTGCCCCTGGACGCCCTTGTCGTGGAGACCGATTGCCCGTACCTTCCGCCTCAATCGAGCCGGGGCCGCCGCAACGAGCCGGCGAACGTGGTACACGCCGTCCGTGCCATCGCGCAGGCCCGCGCGACGACCGAGGAGCTAGTGGCGCGAGCAACAACAGCCAGCGCTGAACGGCTCTTCCGCGTTCGGCTTGCCGAAAGGGTGGGCGCCGCGTGACCCAGGCGCAGCTACTCAGCCTCTACGGCCCGGTCGCCGAGGACATGATCCTCGTGGAAGACCTGCTCGAATCCACGAAGCAGGTGGAAATTCCCGCCCTCCGCCGGATGCTCGACCACGCACTCGAAGCTCGCGGCAAGCGCCTGCGCCCGGCACTTGTTCTCCTCGCCGGCAACCTCGGCGACTACAACCTCAACAAGCTCGTCCCGCTCGGCACGGCGATAGAGCTCCTCCACACCGCCAGCCTCGTGCATGACGACGTCGTGGACGGGGCGCAGAGCCGGCGCGGACGCCCGACCACCAACAACGTCTTCGACAACGCCCTGACGGTCTTGCTCGGCGATTACATGTTCGCCAATGCGGCCGAAATGGTGACGCGCACGGGCAGCCTCGCCGTCACCCGCCTCTTCGCGCTTGCCCTGATGAAGATGACGAGCGGCGAACTCGACCAGGACGCCGCGGCGTTCGATGTGGGCAAGGACATTCAGAACTACCTCTGGCGCATCGGCGGAAAGACCGCTGCCTTGATCGCCAACGCCACCGAGGGCGGCGCCGTCCTCGGCGGCTGTTCCGAATCAGTCGTCGAGGCGATGCGCAGCTACGGCTACAGCATCGGCATGGCCTTCCAGATCGTCGATGACCTTCTCGACTACATTGGCGATGAAGCGCTGATGGGCAAGCCGGTTGGGAGTGACCTCCGCGAAGGCACAGTCACGCTCCCTGGGCTCCTGCTGCTCGAACGCTATCCCATCGACAACCCGATCAAGAAGTTCTTCACCGCTCGTCGAGGACGAGAGGAACGGCTGCAGGAAGCGCTTGAGATGGTGCGATCTACAGACGTGGTAGAGCGCTCCATGGACATCGCGAAGGACTACATCCGCCGCGCCAATGAGGCGATCGCAATCCTTCCCGATTCGGAGACTGTTGCCAGTCTGCGCGATATCGGCGAGTACGTGCTCACGCGCCAGAGCTAAGTTGCGTTCGGCGGAGCCTTAGGGTCGCGATCTCCCGTCACCTTGCGGGGTCCCGCGCCGCGTTCAACCGCCTCGAGCACCTTCGTTGGGTGAATCGGGTTGCCGTAGGCGTCGCCGAGTTCGCCCTTAATCGCCGCTTCCTGCATCTCTCCGATGATCGTCCGTTCTCCCTTCGAACGCCGACGCTTGGGCTCGGGCTTGTCGATTTCGGGGTGCTCGTTCGGACGTCCGCTCGTCACCAGTCGCGAGACCTTCTTCCCGAGATGGTAGAACTTCCCATCGTCAGGGATGCGGCGGGGGTAACCGTCGCGATAGGTGAAAGCGGTGAACGAAGTGGGCATGATGCGCTTCGCATCTTTGTAGCACTGGGGGCAGGGCACCGGTTCTTGCGATTCCCGGATCGGCCGCAACTCTTCGAAGATGCCGTTGCAGGGCTCGCAGAGGTACTCGTACAGGGGCATGAGATCCCAACTCTCAGGAAGGTGTGATTGATTGTACATCGCCGGCCGGTTCCGCTGGAGTCCGGGGGGCGAGTCGCCCCACCTGCTCCACGAAACGCCCCGAGTGGACTTCGTGGTCCAGCACGACGCGGATGGCGTCGCCAAGGGCTGCCCGGAGTTCCCGCCCAAGGTCGTCGCCGATACGCAGGTCAGCCATGCGCGCAATGGAGTTCGCGCGAGCAAACCGCAACACCTTGATCCCCCGCACCCCCACCAACCGGCCGCCTCCTGCAAGCGGCCGGCAACCCGCGCAGACCAGCCCGCCGGCCGTGCCCGAGAGCAAGGCCT
>JBGOVF010000109.1:0-6990 GCA_041477975.1 Tepidiformaceae bacterium | reverse complement strand
GCCACTGTGTGGAGTCGCCAACAAGTCCGCCAGCGGGTGAACCCATTCGAAGGTGAGTCGTATATAGAGATTCGCCCGGTGTTCGAAGCGGAGGACTTCGGCGAGGAGTTCACGCCCAAGGCGCGGGAGGGCGAAGAACGCCGAGACGCGCCAGCGGCGAATCGACCAGGTAGGGGCGCGACTGAAGGAAGGGCGGGGGCAGCGGTAAGGACGCAGCGCCGCGACTTCCCCAGCCTACCGCGGCCAGTGTTCCGAGCGGTAGGACGCACTTCGCCTTGACGCGGCGGATCGCCGGGCGCAATGATGCCGCGGTCACGCGCCACGGTCGCCGGCGGGCATTCAACGCCGCGGCGACACGCACGGAGCGATGGGACGGAGATAACCAATGCGCCGATTCGTGCTGTTTGCAGCAATCGCTGCCTGCCTGGTTCTTGCCGCGGCGTGCGGCGACGACGACGACAGCGCGAAGACCACGCCCGCTGCCAATGCTGTCACAGAGACCTTCGCCGCCCTGCAGGGCACCAAGACGAACCTGGTGGTAGCCGCCGGACCGGGCACGAAAGTGCGCGCTTACGCCTGCGACGGGGACGCCACCGCTTTGTGGTGGACTGGAGACGCCGCGAGCGGCGCGTTCAAGGCTACTTCCACCGACGGCGGGGCCACCCTCGATGTCAAACTTGGCGCCAACGTCGAAGGCACTGTCACATTCAAAGACGGCACGAAGGTTTCGTTCACGGCGAAGCCGGTGAGCGGAGCCGAGGGCCTCTACTCGGTCGAACTCCCATCCGATGGCAAGATGACGGGCAGCTCGCTCGGCGGGAACACTTTCAGCGGCCAGTTCGACTTCAAGGCCAACAGCCTCTCTGGCGAAGTGACGACAGCGGCCGGTAAGAAGGTCACGATCAAGGCCAGCCAGGCAAAGACCGGAGGAACGACCCCCCCGGGTTCATACCTGGCCGTCCTCGACGCCAGCGGACAGGCAAAGGGCTTCCAGTTGAAGACCACGGGCAAGCCGGCCGACGGATTTGTGACCGGGTGGGTCATGCCCTGATCGGGAAGGAGCCTGGCATTTGCGTCGAGGGCTCCTTGCTTTCGCGGCACTCATCGCGCTGATCCTGCTCTGGCCGGCCTTCGATCGCGCCGCGGCAACCATAGGCGGCTCGAGCGGCGGCGCGGCGGGGCCGGCGCTGTTCGTCGATGCGACCGACTGGAGCGGACTCGGGGCCAGTCAGCATACCTGCCCTCCAGGCGGCGACCGGCAGTACTTCGTGACCGGCCAGGCCTGGGGCGACGCCGACGGCGACGGAATCGCCGACCTCTATCTGACGAACCAGTGCGGCCCGAGCATGCTCTACCGGGGCCTCGGCAACGGCCAGTTCGAGCCGGCGCCACTGAGCGGCCAGGTGGCTCTGGCCGAACGCCAGGCGGGCGGCGCTGTGTTCGCCGACTTTGACAACGACGGGTGGCAGGACCTGTTGGTGCTGACGTACGACGGGCCCGTCCTGTTCCACAACGACGCGGGCCGGGGGTTCCGAGATGTCACCGCGGCGGCCGGCCTCGATGCGATCGAAGGCGCGCACCCCGTGTCCGCCGGCCTGGCCGACTACGACGGGGACGGCGCCCTGGACATCTTCATCGCGAACTACGGGTGCGTGGCTTGCCTGCCGGGTCCCCGGGACGAAGTACGCAGCCAGCTCTTTCACAACCGCGGCGACGGACGCTTCGAGGACGTGTCCGAGTTGTTGGGGGGCGACGGCCCGATGGGATTCAGCTTTGTCGGAGGCTGGGGCGACTTCGACAACGACGGAGACCCGGACCTGTACGTGACCAACGACGTGCGCGGCGGCCGCTCGCTGCACGGCAACGGCTTCTACCGGAACGATGGGCCGGGGTGCGGGGGCTGGTGCTTCACAGACGTGTCGTCATCATCTGGCGCCGGCGTGCGCGCCGATGCGATGGGCCTGGCCGTGGCCGACTTTAACGAAGACGGCCGGCTGGACATGGTCGTGACCAATTCGGGTTGGGCATACACCGCGCTCACCGGACCTTCGCTCGTGCTCACCAACCAGGGCGACGGCACGTTCCGTGACTCGGCCGAGGCCATGGGTGCCGCGGTCGATGCCATGGCCTGGGGCGTGGCGGCACCCGACGTCAACAACGACGGCTGGCCCGACCTGTACTTCGCGCTCGGCAGCGACCCGGCGCACGTCGGGGTGTGGGCGACGACGAACCGCCTGCTCGTCAATGATCGAGGGCGGGCCTTCCGGGATGTCACCCGGCAGGGCGGCGCCGCCGACGTTGCCGATTCATTCGGCGTGGCGGTTGGGGACGCCAACGGCGACGGGCAGGCGGACCTGATGGTGGGTGACTACAACTCAGGCTACAGACTGTTCCTCGGGACGGGCGGCGGCGCGGACAGCGGGAACCGGCTGGTGGTGCGGCTGAAGGGCGCTGCACCCGTGAACCGCGACGCCGTGGGCGCCCGCATCGAGGTGCGGCTTAGCGACGGTCGCCGGATCGTTCATGAAGTCGCACTCGGCGGGACGACGGGCGGCAACGACGACCCGGCCTTCAGGACGGGCACCGGCGCGGCGTCGGTAGTCGAACTGCTCGTGCGCTGGCCAGACGGCTTCAGCCAGATCGTGAAAAACGTCCCGAACGATAGCGAAGTTCGCTTGACGTATCAGGAGGACCCGGAGCCCCGGGCGCTGCCAGCGATCGGGGCGTACGCAGATCCGGCGGATGAGACAGGTCCGGCCGCGACCAGCATTCCGCTGCCAATCCCGGTCGGGTTGGCAGCCGTCGGGCTCGCGGCGCTGGCGTTCGCCTGGCTCCGGCGGCCAACGGCCGGGGCGGCAGGCGGCCCCGGCGTGGCGAGCCAGGCTCCGTCGGGCCTGAAGACTCCAGGCGCACCACGGTCGCTCCGGGTGGGCAGTCACCAATACCCGGTGCTCCTCCCGAGCCTCCGCGACCCCCGGTTGCACCTGGCCGCGGTCATCAGCTCTCTCCAGGTCCTCGGCCAAACAGTGCTCGGATTCGAACTCTCCATCGCTCAGATCCTCGTCTCCGTGCTCACCTGCGGAGTCATCGAGTTCGTCATCACGTTTCGACGGTCGCGGGCGATCGTCTGGCCGGCGAGCGCGTTGCTGACGGGCAACGGCGTGGCGTTCATTCTGAGAATCCCCGGGACGGAGCACGGCGACTGGTGGAGTCTCAATGGGTGGTACATCTACGCCGGCGTCGCAGCCGTCTCGGTGCTATCGAAGTACGCGATTCGCGACGGGGGCCGGCACGTCTTCAACCCATCCAACTTCGGCCTGGTACTGGTCTTCTTGCTGCTCGGGAACAGCCGCGTGGAGCCGCTCGATTTTTGGTGGGGGCCGATCTCTCCGGGTGTGACGGCCTCCCTTGTCATCATCGCGGCCGGTGCCCTCGCCATCCTGACGCGGCTCCGTCTCCTGGGCATGGCGGCGGCGTTCTGGGTGACCTTCGCCGCCGGCTTGTCGTTGGTCGCGGCCGGCGGCCACTGCATGTCCGCGAAATGGTCGTTCGATCCGGTGTGCGGGGCACGGTTCTGGACGGTGCTGGTGACCTCACCGGAACTGCTCGTGTTCATGTTCTTCATGATGACCGACCCGAAGACCACGCCCGCAGGGCGGGTGGCGCGGGTCATGTTCGGGTCGGCCGTCGGCGTTGCCGCGGCAGTGCTCATCGCGCCGCAGCAGACCGAGTTCTCGACGAAAGTCGCCCTGCTTGTTGCGCTCACGGTCGTCTGCGCGGCCCGTCCCTATCTCGAGAGGCTTTGCCCCGCAGCCGGATCGGAGCGAGACAGCCTGGGAGCCTGGATTGCCGGCTTCAGAGGCCGCGGCGACCTCACTGGCGCGCCGTCGTGGGGAAGAGCGGTTCGACGCTGGGGCGTCGGGGTCGCCGTGATGTCGCTCTGGCTGTTCGCGCTCATTCCGTTGGGTGTGGCCGCTCGCCTTCCGGTCGTGGGCGTCGAGGCGGCGGACGCGCTGGTTAGCCGCCCCGCCGTCGCGGTCGACACCTCGACGCTCCCGCCGGTGACCATCGACCCTAGCTTCCGCCGGCTCGACGCCGGTATCACCGACGGTCGCGCTGCCGGCATGGCCCGTGACCTCGCGGCCGACCTCAAGATCGAGGCCCTTGCCCTCCGGAACGCCGATAGAGAAGTGGCGAAGACGGCAGCGGCGGGCGCTCGCCTCGAGGGCCTTCTGAACGACATCGAAGCGGGCCGCCAGACCGGGCAGACCATGGTGCCGACCTACACGTTCGAGTCGATGAAGCTCGTACCGGTGTATGACGGCGCGAACGCCCAGGCAGGCCCGCAGGTCGGCATCGAGGTGCGCGGCAGGGTGCGCCGCGTCCCCTACGAAGGGACAACTGCGGCCCGTCCCGGCGGCGAGGAGGACAGTCCGTTCGAGCGGACCTTCGCCCTGGTCCTGCGACAGGGGGTGTTCCTGATCGCAGCCGATTATCCCCCGGCGCAGCCGTGATCGCGGAAGCAGGAGCGCCGGAGCCGGAGGCCGCGGGGCATCGACCAGGCGGTGGCGCGGTTGAAGGAGGGGCGGGGACAGCGGCAGGGAACTTCGCAGTCGCCGGCGACGTTTTCTTGAGTGATGGATGCGATTTCTTCGAGGCGACGGTGGATGCTTGGAGGCGGCGTGGCGGTGGGGGCGCTGACCGTGGCGTTCTTCGCGTTCCTGGCGTGGAGTGGCGATGGCGGCGGGACTGCTTCGGCTCCCGCAACCGTTGTTTCGAGTCTGACGCCTGAACCGGCCTCACCAACGACCGCGGCGTCAGCCACGCCCGATGTATACGGCGTGCCCGTGCGGGACTTCGCGCTCGGGGAGCCGGCGCCGCTGCAGTCGGGCGTCGTCGTGTACTACACCTGGGCGAACATCGAGGGTCCTTCGAACAACCTCTGGCGGGCGTACCGGACGGCGTCCGGCGATCTGAAGATGGAGGACCTGTTCAAACGAATGCCCGAAGGCCAGCCGTTCACGACGGCGTTCGATTTTGAACATGGGCGCCTTGCGGTCGGCGTGTGCATCCAGAGTTATTGCGGCGGCTACGGCGCCCCGCAGCCGGATTCGAAGGCCGTGCTGGTGACTTCGGACGACGGGGGCGTTACGTGGACGGTTGGACCCGAGCTTCCGGTGGGCACGTTCCTGGTGGGCTACACCGATCGCGGGCTGCTGATGGGCCACTTCGCTGAGGGATCGAATGTGAAGCGCGAGTACAAGTTCTTCCCCTCAGGCCAACCACTGACAATCAACGAAGGGAACGGTCACGCATTCGTCTCCGAAGACGGCGAAATCGTCGTGGCAACGGACCGCGGTATCACGGACGAGAAGGGAAATGTCCTGTACACGCCGCCAACGGTGGATGTGGAAGGGCTCCCACTGTGCTGGTCGACCGACGCCCCTGGGCGTGGTCGCAGTGGTTCGATATCGAAGTAGCGGGCGGTCCGGCGGCGGCGTACTGGGGCGAACGCGACGGCGCGAAGTTCACACGTGTCTTCCGGTGGCGCGGGCCCGGCCTCGGGCTCATCGCGCAGTTGGACGCGGACCACTTCCTCGGCCGAATGGATGACAACGCGCGGGCCGCTCCGAACAGCCGGCTGGCAGTCGCGATCGACCTGAAGGCGGGCGTGATCCACCCGCTCACCGACTTCGTCGACCCGGGGAGCAAGTACTTCGTGCCCTACCAGGTTGTGCCGGGGACGTTCTCGGCAGCGCGGCCGGGGACGGGGCAGTGCCTGAACGTCCGGGAGGCGTCGTCGACAACGGCAGTTGTGCTGAAGTGCGTGGCGGATGGGGTTTTGCTGAAGGTGCTGGCGGGAAGCACGGTTTCGGCGGACGGCGTGACGTGGCTGCGGGTGGAGTTGTTCGATGGGCGCGCCGGGTGGGTGAGTTCGGCGTTGCTGGAGCCGTAGGGGTGGCACCGGTGGCTGCGGGAAAGCACTACTGAGGTTCATGCGGCCCACCGGGGCGCGGCTACAGGGCGGGTTCGCCGTGGATCTTCTGCCAGACCTGGAGGAAGGCGGCGGCTTCTTCTTCGCCGCCGCGGTGAGCCGCTTCGGCGTTGAGGTGGAGCTGGTCGGCGCCGACCATGGCGGCGACCTCCGCCCGGGTGGGCAACGTATCCTGGCCGAGGAACGGGACGTGGAGTTCGGCGCAGAACTGCTTCATCGCAGTGTGGACATGCAGGCGGCGGCGTTCGTGGGCGGCGGCCGCTTTTCGAGTCAGTTCGTGGTTCAGGCGCGAGTGGGGCCCGACAATCACGAGGCCAACGCCTTCGTGCGAGAGGATGCGCTTCGCGCATTCCCGCATCGAGCCGACGACCTGCTCCGGGGTGAAGTAGGTGGCGCCGCCGATCGTGCGCAGGAGGTAGCGCTGGGAGTGCCGGAAGATCGGCGAGCGCGCTATGACCGGCATCTCGCCCGCGCGAATGCCGGCGCGTCCGATGAATTTGCCTGCCGGCCCCAGCGCTCGGTCCAGGCGCAGCGGCACGGAGAGGTAGTTGAACCAGAAGGCGTTGACCTTGAGCAGCACGAGATCCGGCTGGTAGCGCTCCATCCAGCGGTCCACGAGGTCCGGCAGCCCATCATCCGGCCAGAGGTTGCGGATGGTGGTCTCGACGTCCTCGCCCGTGGCCTCGCGGAGGAGGGCTGCCGCGACTTCGTGGGATTGGGAGCCCGGCGCGACGCGGCCCTGGTCTTCGTCGCTGGCGGCGAGGCGGAGGATGCGCATTTCCGAACGGTATCAGCTTTCAGCCGTCAGCTCTCAGCTTTCAGCCGCCAGGCTCCAGCCCGGACCGTATGCTGGGGGCGTCTTTCAGGAGGTGAGTGCGATGGCGATGTTTGACGTGGTCGAGGTTTCGATCCTGGAGCTGCAGGCGGCGATGGCCGAGGGGCGAACGACGGCGGCGGCGCTGGTCGCTGAGTACACGCGCCGGATCGCGCGGTTC
>JBGOVF010000449.1:0-2997 GCA_041477975.1 Tepidiformaceae bacterium | reverse complement strand
GTTCGAGAGGTTGCCCCAGGTGGCGATGAGCACATCGTTGTTGGCGCGGATGAGTTCCTCTTCGCGGAATTCCGAGTCGCTCGTTTCCGGCATGATCGTCGTCAGGTAGAAACGCACCACGTCAGGCGCATAGGTGTCGAGCAGATCAAGGACCCAGGTACCGATTCCTTTGGATTTGCTCTGCTTCTGGCCCGCGGAGAAGTTCACCCACTGGTTCGCAGGGACGTCGTAGGGCAGGTTCAGGTGCTCGTAGCCGAGCAGCATCGCCGGCCAGATGATCGTGTGGAACGGGATGTTGTCCTTCCCGATGAAGTAGTAGGAGCGGGTTGCCGGGTCCTCCCAGAACCGCTTCCAGGCGTCCGGTTCACCCTTGCGTTGCGCCCATTCGCGCGTGGCCGAGAGGTAGCCGATCACGGCGTCGAACCAGACATAGATGCGTTTCGCTTCATAGCCCTCGACGGGAACCGGGACGCCCCAACTGATGTCCCGGGTAATCGCACGGTCCTTCAGGCCCTCGTTCAGCGCTCCCAGCGTAAAGTTGAGGACATTGCGCCTCCAGTGCGCCTGCTTACCCACCCAGTCCTTGAGTTCGGCCTCGAGTTGAGTGAGCTTCAGGAAGTAGTGTTCCGATGGGCGGGGAACCGGGGTGGCGCCCGTCATCCGGCTGCGCGGGTTGAGCAGGTCGATGGCGTCGAGCTGTGAGCCGCAGTTGTCACACTGGTCGCCGCGGGCTTCGCCGTAGCCGCAGATTGGGCAGGTGCCCTCGACGTAGCGGTCAGGAAGAAACCGCTCCGCCTCCGGGTCATAGAGCTGGTCCTGGCTGTGCCGGTAGAGCAGGCCTGCGTTGAGCAGGCGCAAGAATACCTCCTGCGTGGTGCGGTAATGGTTCTCCGTGAGCGTCGTGGTATAGAGGTCGAACTTGATTCCGAGCCGCTCCCAGACCTCGAGGATCTTGGCGTGGTAGCGGTCGACGATGACGCGCGGCTCAACGCCTTCTTTATCCGCGGTAACCGTGATTGGCGTGCCGTGGCAATCGGAGCCAGAGACCATGACAACCTCGTTGCCCGCGAGCCGCTGATAGCGAGCGAAGATGTCGGCAGGCAGGTACGCGCCAGCCACCTGGCCAACATGCAGCAGGTAGTTCGCGTACGGCCAGGCCACGCAGACGAGGATCCGTTCGGGCACCGGGACACCTGGGATGGGAGGTTGGTTGGAGTCTACCACACGGCTCCTGTTCAGCCCGCGGACGTGTCCCAGAGCCCGTAGGCGAGCTCTTTCGCGCAGCCGAAGCGCCGCGCCGCCTCTGCCGCCGCCGCGGAACGCCGGGCTCCCGCACGACGCATCTCGTCCATGTATGCAGCGACGGCGGCATCGCCGGCTGTCGCCTTAGGCGGTACGCGGACGACCACCGTCACCTCTCCACGCGCCACGGCGTATCGTTGCGCCAACAAAGACGCCGGACCGCGAACGGCCTCCTCGTGGAGTTTCGTGAGTTCCCTGCAGACGCAGACCTCCGGGTCATCGAAGGCTTCGGCGAGCTCAGCCAGCGTCGCTCCGACGCGGTTCGGGCTTTCGAAGAAGACAAGGACGCCCGCGGTGCTGGCTGCCTGCTCCAGGCGCGCCCGGCGCTCTGAGCGGCCGCGGGGAAGGAATCCGAGGAAGTGGACGTCGCTGCCTTCGAAGCCAGAAACGGAGAGCGCCGCGACCAACGCCGAAGGGCCTGGCACCGCCACGACGGGGATGCGGGCCGCGTGAGCCGCCCTTACCAGACGGCTGCCGGGATCAGCGACGACGGGAGTCCCGGCGTCCGAGACGAGGGCGACGACCGACTCGTTCGCGACGGCTAAAAGTTCCGGAGCCCGCTGGAGGACGTTGTGCTCCGTCAGACTGACGAGCCGCGCCGTCGCGCCCACCAGCCGGGTGAGTTTGGCTGAAGTTCGTGTGTCCTCCGCGGCAATCACTGTCGCAGCGCGGAGGACGTTGGCAGCCCGTTCGCTCAAGTCGCCGAGATTGCCGATCGGCGTGGCAACGACGTAGAGCCCGGGGCGGAGTTCGGTCATTTGGCGACCCGATAGGGGCGATTGCACATAACGGAAACGATAAATCGAATTTGTGTTGCCCTCTCCGAATGGCCCGCCTACACTCGAATGATACACACGGTCATGCCCATGGACCGTGACTCCATTGCCGGGATTGCGCTGAATTGACTACTGCTGTTCACCTCTCCTCCGCCGCCTCCGAATCAACGGAGCGCGGCCATGCGCCGTTGGATTCCGATCTCGACCTGACGACTCCGAAGTTCAAGCAACTCCGCCGTGCGTACGGGTTCGATGAGGTCGCCATCGTGCCCGGCGACGTGACCATCAACCCGGAACTCGTAGAAATGGGGCTCGACATCGGGCCCCATCGCTTTGCCATCCCGTTCCTCGCCTCAGCAATGGACGCTGTCGTCGACCCGAAGTTCGCGATCGCGATGCACCAGGCCGGCGGCCTGGCAGTGCTGAACCTGGAAGGCGTGTGGACGCGCTACGACGACCCGAGTTCGATGCTCCAGGAGGTCGCTTCCGCAAGCCGCGACGAGGCAACCCTAATCCTGCAGCAAGCGTACCAGCAGCCGATCCGGGAAGACCTGATCGCCCGGCGGATCAAGGAGATCAAGGCTGGCGGCGCGGTCGCGGCGGTCTCCGTCACCCCAATGCTGACGAAGAAGTACGCGCCATTGATCCAGGAGGCCGGCGCCGACATCATCGTCGTCCAGAGCACCGTGACAACGGCCCGGCACGAATCCAACAGCGTGGAAGGACTGCGCTTCGACAAGCTGTTCAAGAACATCTACATCCCGGTTGTGGTTGGCAACACGGTCGGGTTCAAGGCGACGCTGGAAATCATGCGAACAGGCGTCGCTGCCGTATTGGTCGGCGTAGGCCCCGGCGCGGCCTGCACCAGCCGGGAAGTGCTTGGTATCGGCGTTCCCCAGGTAACGGCGACGATCGACTG
>JBGOVF010000266.1:0-4269 GCA_041477975.1 Tepidiformaceae bacterium | reverse complement strand
GTTGAAGTTGTCGGTCCCGAGGATGCGTTCTTCCGGCCAGACAGTCATTAGAACTTGAACCCCGGTTCCGCGTCCTCGAGGCCCTGCAGGAGTTCGACTTTCTGGAGCGGGTGGGATTTGAGCAGCGGATGGATTCGCAGGTCCTCTTCGAGCAACAGGTTCTTCAGGTTCGGGTGGCCATCGAAGACGAGGCCGACCATCTCGGCGGCTTCGCGTTCGTGCCAGTTCGCTCCCGCGTAGAGGTGCGTCAGCGTCGGAATGTGCGGGTTGCCCGGAGGCGTCGCGACCGTCACCTGGAGCGCGTGGTTGTGCTTGAACGAATAGAAGTGGTACTTCGCGACCAGGCCTTCCGCTTCCATATCTATAGCGACCAGGTTCCGAAAGAAGTCGAAGTCCAGTTCACGCCGCTCCTTCAGCCCCTCCACCAGCGCACGGAAGTTCTTCGGTTCGACGTGGAGGTCGGCGTCCGTGGTGGTCTTCGTGGCCGTAAACGGCACCTTCGGCAGCCACTTGTGGACGAGCGCCGAGACGCCGGGATATTCGGTGGTCGTCGCTTCTTGCGTCATCCGACCATCCGCTTTTCTTCCATGATCTTCTTCTGGAGGGCGAGGAAGCCATCGAGCAGCGCCTCGGGGCGCGGCGGACAGCCCGGCACATAGACGTCCACCGGGATGATCTTGTCGACGCCCTGGAGGACGCGGTCGTACTCCGTGTAGGGGCCGCCGTTGGTGGCGCAGGCGCCCATGGAGATGACGTACTTGGGGTTGGGCATCTGCTCGTAGAGGAGCTTGATCGCCGGCGCCATCTTCTTCGTCACGGTGCCGGAGACGATCATCACGTCGCTCTGGCGCGGGCTCGGCCAGGGGACGATGCCGAAGCGGTCCAGGTCGTGGTTCGACATGAACGTCCCGATCATCTCGATCGCGCAGCAGGCCAACCCGAAGGTCATGGGCCAGAGCGAGCTCTTGCGGCTCATCGCGATGACCGTGTCGGCGCCCACCTGCATCACGCCCGGGAGGACGATGCGGTAGGCGGCGCGGGTGTGCGGGAGCTCTACCGGCTTGAGCCGCTCAGCTTCGGCGCCGAAATCGGGCACGTAGGGCGGGACGACTCCGCTGGACGGTTGCTGGCTCATCGCCACTCCAAAACGCCGCGCCGCCAGGCGTAGCCAAGGCCAAGGGCGAGCACACCGATGAAGACGATCATCTCGTAGAAGACGAATGTGGGCAGGCTCTGGAAGGTGACCGCCCAGGGGAAGATGAAGACCGTCTCAACATCGAAGATGAGGAAGAGGATGGCGATCAGGTAGTAGCGGACGTGGACCTGCGCCCAGTTGCGGCCGATGGGGAGCATGCCGCATTCGTACGAGACGCCCTTGCCCCGCTCACGGGCATACGGGGCGAGGAGCCTGGCCGCGATCAGTGCCGTGAACACGAGGACGAACCCGGCGATCGCCGCGATCATGACGGCCGACCAGAGGTCGTAGAAGCTCATCGACGATGCCCCGAATCAGTGGCGCACAGGGGAACAGGGCGCCCCGGCAGACAACGGGGCGAGGCGGCGCTACAGCTCATGAACGGCCGAACTCCGAATCTGTGACAGGGGGCTTTGGCGGCCCTCCTGGCGGTTGTGACAAGGCACACAAACTCTAACTCTGGGGTACAGGGAGGGCAAGGGGAGGGGCGCAGGGTCAGGCGCGCTCTTACTTGGGACTTGACACATATGTTCTGAACCCGAACACTGCTGTCGCTGGAGCGGTTTGTGCCCACTCGCTATCACGACCTGTTCTTTGACAAAAGGACTCCCCAGAGCGCCGTGAAGTTGCGGGTATATGAGGCATACCTGAAACCATGGGCGGCCAAACTTGGCAGGACCGTGCCCGGCGGCACGGTCTGGGTAGTTGACGGATTCGCCGGACGCGGACGGTACAAGACAGGGGAGCCTGGCTCGCCGGAGATCGCACTGCAACTCTCCAGGGAATTGGCTGCCGCGGGGACGAACTATCGACTGCAGTGCATCTTCGGTGACACCCGCAAGAGCCACCATGCGACGCTTCAAGCGCTTGGCGCCGAGTATCCCTCCGGGTCGGCGATGCTCATTGAGACCGACTTTTGGGAGCGTGTCGACGACGTCATCAAGCTCGTGGGCGACAGCCCGGCACTCGTGTTCGTAGACCCCTTCGGGCTTGCGGGCTTGAACTTCGATGCGCTGGCGCGCTTGTGCCGCTCTCTCCGTCGATCAGACTTCATCATTAACTTCCGCTCGCCGGCCGCACCGCGATTGGCGGCCAAGCTGGCTGAGAGCGTCACGATGGCCGTTGGTAGTCCGGATTGGACGGTAGACACCGTCTCGCGGGTCTTTCGCGACAACCTCGAACGCGCGGGCGGGTTCTTGCCGCCGGCCTCGCTCGCTATCAGGAAGCGGTTCGCCGGGAGTGTGCAGTCTGAAATGATCCTCGCGTCTCATCACCCGGACGCCTACGAGCTGTGGAACGACCAAATGGTCCTTGAGGTAGAGCGCCTCGATGTCGACAACCTACTCGGCGAGAGTTCTGCGAGCCGCGATCGCAATATCGAACAAGTAATGGAGCGACTCGTGCGCTGGGCACCTCGCGGGAGGTCGTGGCAGCGCCGTGAAGCAGTCTCTTGGCACGCAGTCGAGTACTGCGGTGACGCGCACACGGGAACCGTCAAAAGAGCACACGATCGCGCAGCCATTCAGTGGCGCTTGCTAAACCCAGGCGCCTCGGTCGAAGAGCGTCGTTACAGATGGGCCTGACGGCATTCCGTCCCAGGTCTGCCCGTGCAGCTCCCGGCCCGCGCGGCCTTTGCCAACGCGCTTGCCCTCGCAGTTGTAGGCGCCCCACTGCTTAAAGAAGAACGGGACGCCGGCTTCGGCGCATTGTTGCTTGATGCTCTCCGCCCACGCCGGCTTCATCGGCCGCGACCTGGGCCCGGACTCGCCGCCGACGATGACCCAGTGGATGCCCGAGAGGTCCAGGTTGAGCGGCCCGAGCAGAGGCTCGCAGGAAAGGAAACGCACCTTCGCGGGCGCCTTTCGCAAGTCGTCGATGCGGCAGGTCCACCGCTGGTTCTCGACCGAGGTGCCCATCCAGACGTTGTCAGGCCAGGGCCGAAGCCGGTCTGCCAGTTCGGCAGCCCGTTCGGGGCGCTTCGTCAGCACCTGGAACTCGTGCCAGTGCGCGCGGCGCATGGTCTCGAAGGTCTGCTGGATGAACTCGGTGGGCACATCAGCGTGAAAGAGGTCGCTCATGCTGTTCACGAAGATGCGGCGGGGCCGAGTCCACGTGAGCGGCAACTCCAAGCGCTCGGGCCGCAATTGCAGGTCGAAGCCGTTTTCGTAGGGGTGGCCCGGCACGCCCCGGAAGCGCTCGGCGAACGTTTCGGCGTAACAGTGCGCACACCCCGGCGAGACCTTCGTGCAGCCGGTGACCGGATTCCAGGTGGCCTGCGTCCATTCGATGGTGGAGCCGTCGCTCATCGCCGCCTCCCATGCGCATTGACGGTTCGGGCGCGCTTATGGTTGTAGAACACTAGTTCTGCATGCCAACCTAACCGCGCCCGCGCCATCTGTCGACGCATTCGCAGCTTACCGCACAGCGGCGCTCTGGCTCGCGGTGGCTACCAGCGCGCCGCCGAGGTAGAACTCGGCGCGGAGTTCTATCTGGGGGGCGTCGCCGGCTTTGAGGGTGAGCGAGGAGCAGTGGGCTTTGCCGTCGCCGGGCTCGGAGCCATCGCTGAGGACCGCTGAGCCCGGCTTCGTCTGGGAGATACGGACCGTGTACGTGGGGCCTTCCGGCAGAAGCGAATGGCAGTGGAAGAGCTTGTCGCCCACCGTGTAGGCGGAGCTGTCGAACGAGATGTTGCCGTGGTACTGCGACGAACCCACGGGCGATGGTGCGGCGGTTGCCGTGGGGGCGAGAGTGACGGTGAGGGCGAAAGTTGCCGCGGGAGCCGCCGTCGGGGCTGCGGCAGCGGTGGCCGCCCGAGTGGCCGTGGCCGCCGATGTTGGCGCAGCGGTGGTGGCGGTGGGCGCGGGCGGCGAGGCCGCTGACGTTGGCGATGCAGCGGAGGTTGCGGACAGCGAAATGGAGGTGCCCGTCACTACGGATTTGCCCGTTGCCGCCGCCGAACCCGTACCTTGTCCAGCCGTCTGCGCCGCCGCAGGCCTTCCCCCGCCGTCATCCGCCGAGATGACCGCGAGCCACGCTGCGAGGCCGGTCGCGGCGACAACGCCAACGAGGCTCAG
>JBGOVF010000532.1:0-2556 GCA_041477975.1 Tepidiformaceae bacterium | reverse complement strand
TCGCGCTGACGGTGGACCGCGCCGGGCACGACTACCTGAAGACGATGTGCGCGGACATGGGCTACGAAGTGGTGGCGGACATCGAGTCGCTGCCGAGCCGGTTGCCCACGCTGTACCGGCGGCTGACGGAGTAGTGGCGTGGTTGTCCTGCCCCTACCTCGGCGTGGAGGTCGAACTCACCGACGAACGCTGGGCGCACATCCGGGATCGCCATTGCTACTTTCAGGCGCAGGAGCGGTCGCAGATCGAGGAGCTCCTGGCGCACCCGGACGAGGTGCGTCAGCGAAGCAGTGAGGCGGACGAACGGCTTCTCGTCCGCAGATTCGACCAGGTGTCGCCGGCCGTCGTCGTGGTCGTGTGTCGATTCGACAGAGGTGGCCCCCGCTGGTGGGTCGTGACCGCGTATCGCAGCGACGAGTGGCCAGAGGTTGGTGATGTACTATGGACGAACGATGAAGGTTAGCTACGACGTCGCCGGTGACATCCTCTACCTCGACCTTGTGGAGCGTCACGGTGAACAGGTAACCCGCGAGGTCGCGGATGGTGTCCTCGCCGAAGTGAACGCAGAGAGCGGGGCGCTGGAAGGTCTGGAGATTTGGAACTTCCAGCGGCGCGCCGCATCGGCAGGTGGAGTGACGATCCCGGAGTTCACTCCGACTTTTCTGGAGGCGCTCGCAAGGGCCGGCTGATTCCTCTGGCGCTCCGGGTGTCTGTGGTGAGCCCGATCCGTTCACCTCGCGAAGCTGCCCTCGGCGGCGATGACAACCGTGCCGTCGGCTTTTTCGACGCGCGCGATGACGGCCTGGCGCGATGGATCGCCGGGTAGCGGGCCCGTCACGACGGCCGAGGCGCGGACTGTTTCGCCGGGCCAGGTGACGTTCGTGAACTTGACGAGCAGGCGGCCGGTCTGGGCCCAGGCTGTGCCGAGTTCGGTTTCGAGCAGTTCGCCCACGTAGCCCATCGTCATGCGGCCGCCCACGACAACGTCCTTGAAGCCGAGTTCGCGCGATTGCTCGCGGTCGGAGTGGTAGTTCTTCGAGCCGTGGAAGAACTGGCCGCACATTTCGAGGGTGATGCCGTGCGTGGGGCCGGCGACGGCGCGGCCCGCGGGGAGCGATGCGGCGGTGCGAGCGCCCTCCTTCTCTGAGGGCTCGCGAAGCTTGACTTCGGCCGTGGGTGGGGCATCGAGCAAGAAGCTCTGGTGGTGGCGCTGGATGGAGACGACGGCGCCGGCGGGATCGCGGAGGATCGTCTCCGTGAGAAGGATGGTCCGTTCCTTGCGCGGATAGATGGAGGCGACGCGGCCATCGACCGTGTACTCGACATCCTCGTGCAACTGGCCGTGGAACTCCCACTCCTGGCGGAGCCAGAGGTGGCCGCGTTGCTGGGAGAAGAGAAGGCGGCCACCGGCGTCAACTGTGTTCGCGACCATGAGGGGCACGTCGGCTCGGGGGGCGATATCGAGGCCGGCGAAGTAGTCAGACAGAAGGTCGGGCGTGATGGCGAACGGCCGGGGCTTGAGCGTCTGGCCTTCGTAGGGTTCGGTGGGCGATTTGCTGCTGGCGACCATGGCGGACCTCCGGCACTCGTGTGGAGAGCAGCATGCGATTCTCATTGGGGCGTAGCAAGGCGGTAACGCCATCTGTCGTAACCTAAACGGCGATGCGTTTGCTGCTCGTGCGCCACGGCCAATCGGAAGGGAACGCGAGCGGCGTGGTCCAGGGTCACATGGATTTCGGCCTGAGCGAACTCGGCCAACGGCAGGCACGGGCCACGGCCGAACGTCTGTCTGAACTGAAGGTCGACCGGATCCTGACGAGCCCGCTCACACGTGCCGCCGAAACGGCGAGGTTCATTGCCGGTGAGCGCGGAATCGCGGTCGAGCGCGAGCCGGCGTTGCTGGAGTACGACATCGGAGAGGCGAGCGGTCTGACAGGGCCGCAGATCCGGGAGCGGTTTCCGGAGGTTTCGGCGGCATATGCCCGCGGGGAGCGGCCCGTGTTCCCGGGCGAAGAGGGCCGGGACGTGTTTCACGCGCGCCTGGGTGGACTGCTCGAGCGGCTGCAAGCGAGAGACGAGACCGTCGTAGCCGTAGCGCACGGGGGTGTCGTCGCCGCGTACTGCTACATGGTGTTTGGCCTGGATATGAACCGGCGCGGAATGTTCCAGGTGTGGAACTGTTCGATCACCGAAATCGCCACCGATAGAGCGGGGCGGCTCGTGATTGTGCGGCAGAACGACGCGTGCCACCTGGAAGGCATCGAGACGGCTGTCGATCGGGGGTGAGCCCTACGGCTTCTGCGCCTTTTGCTGCATCTCAAGGATGGTGTTGGCGATGAGGCGGGCGTGGGGGTACGGCTTCCAGCCCTGGGGCGTGTTGTAATAGCGCACGCCGGCCTGGTACTCGTCCGGTTCGCGGTCGCCGTATTCGACGTCGACACCGTTGACGCGAATGGAGGGCGAGCCGAGGAAGCGCTTCTCTTTTGCCTCTTCCGAGCCTTCGATCTCGGTGTAGGTCACCTCGATGCTGGGGTCGGTGGCTTCGAGAGCGAGACG
>JBGOVF010000273.1:0-4200 GCA_041477975.1 Tepidiformaceae bacterium | reverse complement strand
TCCGTCTTGACCTGGGTGTAGTTCCCGGAAGTCACGCTAACCGGGTCGTCGGTGAAATCGTCAGTGGTGGTGGGATAGTAGAGCCCACGCGGGAGTGCGCCGCGACCGGCGACGGCGCCGTTTCCAAGCGCCTTGTTCTCGCCCGGGCCGCTTACGACCTCGATCAGTGCCAGGTCCGGCAAGCCGCCGCAGCTCGGGTTGCAGCCAAAGTTTGTTGGGCCCCATCCCCGGACGTTAAACGCGCTCGTGATTGGCGTCGGCGTCCCAAACCCCAGGCCGATGAAGAAGTACTCGTCTACCCACACTCTCGTCGGCAGGTACGGCGAACCCTGCGCCTTAAAGGCGGACGCGTGTCGCTGGTAGCCATCGAAGTAGAAGGTGAGCGACGATCCGAGGTCGCCGCCGCTGCCGTTGTAGTTTTCGTAGCCGCGCGTGACCACGTGAATCCAGTTCCCGCGCTGGCTGCTCCCGTTCCAGCCCGAACCGTCCAGGGTCAACGTCCCGGAAGTGATGTCCGAGACGTGCTCGGCGTAGGCGGCTACGGTTCCGCCACCGCCCAGGGCCATCACGTCCGAACCACTACCTGCCCAGCCCGGAACGACGTTCTCGGCAGTCCCCAGGGTGTCCACCGAGACTGTCGTACCGAAGCCCGGCACGACCTTCAGCTTGACCGACTGGCCGGCGAAGCCACCTAGCCCGAACGTTCGCGTGCCCCACGATGTCTCCGATCCCGAGTAGACGGTCGTCTCCGTCGCATACGACCCTCCCGAGAGGACCTTCACCGTGTAGCCCCCGGAGCCCGCATCGACCTTCGTGTCGACTTTCCCGTTCTGGGCCTCCGCATTCACGGTGAACGCCGGCGAAACGAGGTTCGTGGTCGTCTGGACGTAGCCGCTGTTGGGGCCCCCGGTCTGGCGCGTCACCTTGTCACCGGCGGTCACCGTCCAGTCCTTGAAGACCTCCACCTGGACCGGGGCGTTGTCCACCTTCAGGTCGCCGGTCACGCGCTGGACTTCGACCTTGATGCTCTGCCCTTGCCAGGCAACGGCGTCAACCGAGTAGTTGTTCCAGTTCGTGCAGGTCGTCGGGCACGATGAGATCGTTTTGCTCGTTTGTGTCGCGTACGAGCCGCCCGAGTAGATGACGATCTTGAAGCTGAAGCTGCCGCTGTTCACGGCGGCCACGTCGAAGGTCATCGTCTGCGCATGGCTATCGACCGTGAAGGCGGAGCTCTTGACCTTCTGGCCGCTGCCCAGTTGCGCGTAGTAGCCGGTGGGGCCGCCGGAATTCACGGTCGGGGAACCGGTCAGCGTCCAGCCGGTGAAGTCGCCCGTCTCGAAGTCGTTGTTCGTCGGCGGTGTGCCGACTGTCCCGCTCGCGGTCTCGACGTCATAGTTCGACGGTGGCGTACCTACCTGGCCCTTCCCAACGCCGCTGAAGTCGCCGTTCGGCACGAACACCATCTTGGCCCCGCTCAGGCTCGGCGTTGCCCCCGCCGGCGTGGCTGGCGCCGCTACCTCCACCACCGACGAGAAGATGAACGCGGACAGGAAGATGACGATAGGAAGAGCGGTCCTGCGCATGGCAACAGCCCCCGAGCCTCGGAATGCACAGAACGTAAGAGACTCGTTAGAGCGCTGGCTATCGTGGCAGTACGCGGTTTACAGAGAATTTGCCAAACAACACGTGTCATGTTTCGCGGCCCAGGCGGCGAGCGCCCGGCCGGAGAGGCCGGTGCGCGCGCTGAAGCGGCGGATGCGGCCTTCAACGGTCCTGATGCCCAATTCAAGAGCGATAGCGATATCCGCGTCGCTCGCCCCGTAAGCGAGCAGGTGCAACACGACTCGCTCGCCAGCCGTGGGGCGCAAGTGGCCGGGGAGGTCTTGCGCTGGCATCGTCCCTCCTATCCGTCGTTGGTGGAGCGCCGGGGTTCCCAATCCGCGGCGCGATTGCTTCGGCCGCGGCGAGTGTAGGGCAGGCCCGTCAACGATCGCATCCATCGATCGATGTACGAGGCCGTACATCACCGCTCAGATCGAACGATTCCTGGGTCCTCATCTGGTTCCGCGGCCCACTGCTCCCTCCGTCTTCGGCAGGCCCTTATGAGGGCGTCTCACCCCCGCCAACGAAAAACGGGCCGGATTCCTCCGGCCCGTTTGGTGGCGTAGTAGCGCGTTTCGCTTAGACGGCGGCCTTCTCGGGCTGCTTGGCGGCCTTCTTGGCCGCGCTCTTGCCGTTCGGCGCCATCGATTCCCAGTTCTTGCGGACGGCGTCCAGCACCGGGTTCGTGGTCGCCCAGTTGCGGGCAACTTCCACGGCAGCCTGGGCCGTCTCCTTGTTCGCTTCTACCAGCTTCTCAACGGTTGCGCGGGCATCGCTGCCGGCGGCGAGGGCTTCCTGGTAGGCGACCTGCGTGAAGGTGAGAGCGCGGCCCTGCGCGGCAGTTGTGGCTTCGAGGACGGCGGTGTAGTACTGGCCGAAGTCGGTGGGCTCGCCGGCGAGCTTCTTGCCCAGCTCGAGCGCTTCGCGCTGGCCCTTCGCCACGTCGGAGACGAACTGCTTCGTCACCTTGAGGCCGCGGTCGTTCGCCTGGGCGATGGCGCTCGTGAGGATGTCATAGCTGGCGATGAGGGCGTTGTAGTACTTCTGGACCTGGTCGTTTGCGGGCACGGTAAGTGGGAGTTCCTTTCGAAGTGCGGCGGCCGGTGGTCGTCCGTCGATAGATGCAGATTACACATAGCTGCAAGAACTTGTCAACACGTTGCCCTTAGGTGCATAATGCATCTATCCCCAGAGGTAGCCATGCCCGCCACACCTAAACCAGCCGACGACTCCCCCGAACCGAAGCCCCGCCTGCACGGCGAAATGCTCTCGACAAGCTTGCTCGCCTTCTTAAAGGGCTGGAACGCCTATGGCTACCAGCTCTCGCAAAAGCTCGCCCAGGCGGGCCTCCCCGAATCGGATAGCGGCACTGTTTACCGCACGCTCCGCCAGCTCGAGAAGTCCGGATTCGTGTCCTCGTTCTGGGATACGTCCGAAAACGGTCCAGCGCGCCGCATGTACAGCCTCACAAAGGCCGGCGATCTCTTCCTCTCCGGCTGGATCGATGTCCTCCAGAACTACCAGTCGATACTCCAGAAGGCGCTCACAAGCCTCGACCCCGGATCTGCCACCGCTGACGTTGACGCCGCCAGCTAAACTGCCCCCACACCCCGAGGAGGAAGCCCTTGGCTGACCAGGCCACCGCCGATCCGATCGCCATGTGGCGGGACTGGGTCTCGCAATCCGAACGCCAGTGGAACACCTTCCTCAACAATGCGATGTCGACCGACGAGTTCAGCCAGTCCATGGGCCGGATGATGGATGTCTACCTCGGCATGCAGAAGAACATGAACGAGACAATGGGCCGCTACTTCTCGGCGCTCAACATCCCCAGCCGCAGCGACATCCTGAGCCTGGGCGACCGCCTCGGCGCGATCGAAGACCGGCTCACGTCAATCGAGTCGGCGCTCAGCGGCATGAAGGCCGGGAAGGCTGCCACGAGCGACGAGCCGGCCGCACCGCGCCCGCCTCGTACCCGCAAGCCGGACAAGAATTAACCACCATTTCATTGTGCGTTCACGGCCGCGCAAAGCGGCCGTGACACATTCTGTCCGTAACGTTCACCCGCGCCGCACTTGCGGCGTGGCACAATCAGGGTTCACCCGCGCGGAGGTCCCATCACATGGTCGCTGAGGCGCCCCCCACCAGCCCGTCCATCGAAGAACGCGTCCGCACCGAAGTCGAACGAACCATCCAGCGCAGCATCAAGGGCCTGGAGTACATCTCCACGGGTGACCCGGCCGTCGGCCAGACCCCGAAGGACGTCATCCACGCGCGCGGCACCCTCAAGCTCTACCACTACCGCGCCATGGCGGACGAGGTCTACCGGGTGCCGGTCATGCTCGTTATGTCGCTCGTCAGCAAGCCCTACATCCTGGACCTCACTCCCGGCCAGAGCCTCGTCGAATTCCTGCTCAAGCGCGGCTTCGATGTGTACATGATCGACTGGGGCATCCCACGCTCCAACGACTCGCACCTGAAGCTCGAAGACTACGTCCTCGATTTCATCCCGGAATGCGCCACGAAAGTCCTCGAAGATAGCGGCGAAGACGAACTCTCGCTCGTCGGCTATTGCATGGGCGGGATGCTCTCCGTCAT
>JBGOVF010000535.1:0-2536 GCA_041477975.1 Tepidiformaceae bacterium | reverse complement strand
GGTGCCTTCGGGCTGAGAGTAAACCCCTTGAACCTGACCACGTTTGTGCGTGCGTAGGAAAGCGGTCGGATACCTGGAGCATTTGCGCGAGGAGTCCGGCTTTTCCGGGCTCCTTTTTCATTGCCCGGAAGGCCCTCCCGGCTCCCGGGCGGCGGAAGGAACAGCCAGTGAGGCTGCGCGTTATTTCCGGGTTCATGGGCCTGGTGGCCCTGGTCGGCCTGCTGGGGGCCGCGTGTGGGAACGACAGCAAAGACGACAAGACGCTCACGGTGGTCACGCACGATTCGTTCAACCTGAGCGAGGGCCTGATCAAGCAGTTCGAGCAGGATCACGGAGTGACCGTGAAGCTGCTTCCGAAGGGCGACGCCGGGGCGATGCTGACAAGCCTCATCCTGACCAAGAAGAACCCCGAAGGCGATGTTTCCTTCGGCGTGGACAACACGTTCCTCTCGCGGGCGCTGGATGCGGACATCTTCGAGTCCTACTCATCGCCGCTGCTGACGAAGGTGCCGAACGAGTTGCAGGCCGATGGCGCGAACCGCGTGACCCCGATCGACTACGGCTACGTGAACTTCAACTACGACATCTCGGCGTTGAAGAAGGCGAACGTGCCCGTCCCCCAAAAGCTGGAAGACCTGGCGGATGCAAAGTACAAGGGGATGGTCGTGGTCGAGAACCCGGCCTCCTCCTCGCCCGGGCTCGCGTTCCTAATCGCTACCGTGGATTACTTCGGCAAGGACCGCTACCTCGACTGGTGGGCGAAGATGCGGGCCAACGATATGAAGGTGGTGGATGGCTGGGAGACGGCCTACAACACGAACTTCTCGCTCCACGGCGGCGGGCAACCAATCGTGCTGAGCTACGCGACGAGCCCGGCGTTCGAGCAGATGTTCGCCAAACCGCCGCGTGACGACGCGCCGACCGGTAACATTCTGCCGCCGAAGGGGGCCTTCAAGCAGGTAGAGTACGCGGGGGTGCTCAAGGGCACGAAACACCAGGCGCTGGCGCGGGCGTTCATTGACTTCTTGCTCAGCAAGCCGGTCCAGGAGGACATTCCGGGCCAGATGGCGGTGTATCCGGTGAGCACCGAGGCTGCCGTACCAGACGCCTTCGCCAAGTTCAGCAAGGTGGACGTGCCGGCCGCGCAGGTCTCGGCAAGCGACATCGCGAAGAACCGGCAAGCGTGGATCGACGACTGGACGAAGGTGGTGCTGCGCTGAGTCGCAGGCGCGCGTCACCTGCGCTGATCCTGCTCGCGCCGGCGCTGGCCTTCCTCCTCCTCTTCCTCGTCTATCCCCTGCAAGGGATCCTGCGCGAGTCGTTTTTCGGCGAGGCCGCGAGCGGCGGGCTGGGCCCGCTGGTGGAAGATTCGTACTACCTGGAGCGGGCCTGGTTCACGTTCTGGCAAGCGAGCCTTTCCGCGGCGATCACTCTCGTGCTTGCACTGCCCTGCGCCTGGGTGCTGGCGCGCTTCGAGTTCCCCGGAAAGCGGGCGGTCGAAGCACTGGTGACGGTGCCGTTCGTGCTGCCGACGATCGTCGTGGCCGTGGCGTTCACCGCGCTGCTCGGTCCGAATGGTCTGGTCAACGACGCATTGATGCGCGTCTTCCCGCTGGACCATCCGCCGGTCCGGTTACTGAACACGCTCTGGGCGATCCTCATTGCGCACGTGTTCTACAACGTGGCGCTGGCGGCGCGGATCATCTCGACGGCGTGGGCACGATTACCGGAACAGATGGAAGACGCAGCCGCGGTGCTTGGTGCGGGGCCCTGGGAGCGCTTCCGGCGAGTGACGTTGCCCCTGTTGCGGACGCCGATCCTGGCGGCGGGATCGCTCGTCTTCCTGTTCTGCTTCATGAGCTTCGGCGTCGTCCTGATCCTGGGCGGGCCGCAGTACTCGACCATCGAGACAGAGGTCTACCGCGAAACGGTGTTCCTGTTCCGGTTGCCGGTGGCGGCGGCTCTGGCGTCGTTGCAGTTGCTGTTCACGTTCGCGGCGATGTGGGTCTATAGCTCGCTGCAGCGCACGAACCAGGGGAGCCAGGGGGCCGAACGGTCGCGGCAGCGGCCACACGCCAGGGGCGCCCGGCTGGCCGCCGCGGTCATCCTCGCCATTCTTCTTGTGGCGACGGTGCTGCCGCTCGCAGCGCTCGCGGAGCGATCGGTGCACGGCAGCAGCGGATTCACGCTTGATTTCTACCGGACGCTGGATGACAACGCGCGGGGCCAGATCCTCTTCGTCACGCCGCTGCGGGCGGTGCGCAACTCGCTCGCGTTCGCGGCGCTGACCGTGGCCCTCGCCGTACCGCTCGGCACGCTCGCCGCCTACGGCATTCTGCGCGCGCGGTCGTCGTTGATAGAGGCGTTGCTGCTGCTGCCGCTGGGGGTCTCCGCGGTGACGCTTGGCCTTGGCTTCCTCGTGACATTCGATTCGCCGCCGCTCGAACTTCGGAACGGGTGGTTCCTCATCGTGGCGGCGCACACACTGGCAGCCACGCCGTTCGTCATCCGGGCCGTGGGTTCGCAGGCGCGGAGC
>JBGOVF010000173.1:0-5746 GCA_041477975.1 Tepidiformaceae bacterium | reverse complement strand
GGTATCAGGTATCGGGTTTCGGGAGGCCGAGAGGTCGCCGGACGTTTCGGCAGGGACGGGCTCAGCCGACCAGCACGACGTGGCCGGGCGGCCGGTCGTGGGCCTGGGGCGGGTTCATCAACTTCGCCGCGAACTGCAGCGATGCAAGGATGTCCTCGCGTTCGAGATCCGGGAAGTCTGCGAGGATCTCTGCTTCAGTCATTCCGCCGCCGAGCATCTCCAGCACGTCAATGACACGGATACGCATGTGGCGAATGCAGGGCTTTCCCCCGCACTTCCCGGGCTCGATTGTGATGCGGTCGGTGAGGTCCATCGCTTTGAATTGTAGCAGGCGAGTCGTCGAATTCGCGCCTAGAGGTTGCGGTACACCTGACCACGCGGCCCGATCGAATCGATGTGAACTTCCGCCGCGGCTTCGTTGACCGAATAGATGACGCGCCATCCGCCAACGCGCATCGCTCGTTCACCGGGAAGGTTGGTGAGAGGCTTCGTTCCTCGTCCGAAGGGGTCGACGGCCAAGGCCCGCAGCGCGTTCGTCATCCGCTCCTGGGTCGGTCTATCGAGGCGCCCAAGATACCGCTCGGCCCTTCGCGAGAGCCGGAGCCGATACGTCACAGCTTCAAACGGCGGAAGAGATCCTCACCATCGACGGATTCGCCGGCGGCGATCTCCCGCTGGCCAGCCAGCACGTCCTCGAGTTCGTCGTCCGTCAGCGTCTCGGTATCGGTCGATTCCCATTCCATTCGGGCGAGCCACTCGGCGGCCTCGTCCTCGGTGAGGTGTTCGACCTTCTCGCGCAGGGCTTGTTTCGCAGTCACGAGTTGAATTGTACGACAGGCGTGAGGCCCGGCCGTTGCAGTGCCGCGGACGCCCCGCCTACGCTCGATCCATGTCCACCGAACATGACTTGCTGCGCCGCATGTACGCTGCCTTCAACCGCCGCGACGTGGACCTCGTGGTCTCTGCGATGACGCTGGACGTGGATTGGGCGAACGGCCAGAGCGGCGGCCGCGTGCTGGGGGCCCGCGCCCGGCTCGTTAGCCGAGAATCGAAATATCCACCGGAGGCCGCAGCTCCGAGCATTTCGCCAGGACATCGTGGATGGCGTTTTTCTCGAACGAGGCGATCAGTCCCGGATCAGCCGCCTCCCCGCGCTTGATTCGCGGGAGCGCCTGCTGCATCAAGATGTAGTCGAAGCGCGGCGCCCACTTCCGGGCGCCGAGCCGGGCCGTCGTCGAGCAGTTGTCGATCATGAACGCGATGCCCTTGAAGTGGATGTAGGGGTTGAGCGAATCGACCGCTTCGATAATCGATTCGTTCGCGATCTCCGAGTACGGGTGGCCCTTCTCGGTGAGCAGGTCGACCTGGGCCATCATCGTGGCGATGTAGACGCCGGCCGTGATGGGGTTGATAGGGGTGGTGTAGGTGGAGCGCTTTGCCCGCACCGTTTCACCGACCTTCCACATCTCGGTGTCGTCGATCTTCCCCATCGGGTACTTTGCGAAGCGCTCGTTGGCCATGACGACGCTTCGAATCTCGTTGCCGGAAGCGACTTCGTCGTAAATCTCCCAGAGGATTTCATAGGCGGGGCCATAGGCGGCCGAGTAGACGCGCCGGAACGTGGCTTTGTCGGCCTCATCGAACGACTGGTATACCGCCAGGATGCCGTCGTGCGAGATGAACTTGCTGATCGGCCCGGTAATCGACTCGGCCGAGTTGATGAACGCCTGCTCGCGGTCCATGCCGCCATCGACAAAGTGGCGGTAAAGCACTTCGACGATCCCGTGGACGGCGCCGAGGAGGATGCCTCGTTCGCCGAAGATGTCCGACCGGTACTCCGACTCCAGGGTCGTCTGGAAGGTGAAGGGCGAGCCGAGCGCCACGGACCAGCCGAGCGCGTACTGCTCGGCACGTCCAGTCACGTCCTGGTGGACCGCGAAGCTGGAGTTGATGCCGGCGCCGTCGATATCGGCTCCCTGTTCGTACAGCCGGCGGACGGATGGCCCCATGCCCTTCGGGCACACGCCGATGACATTGATGGTGGCCGGGAACGCCCCGCCGACGTTCTTCAGGTGGCCCACCAGGAAGCCATGGGAGAGCCCGAGGGTGGCGCCGGGGCGAAGGGCGGCGAAGATCTTTTCGTGTTCAGCCGCCTGGGCCGCATCGGCGATGAGGAGGAGCACGAGGTCCGACTCCCGGATCACGGCGTACATCTCGCCAAGGGTGCCGTTCGCGCGCGTGAACCCCGCGCGTTCCGCCGCAGCCATGGACGGTGAGCCTTCGCGCAGGCCCACCTTGACTTTGATTCCGCTGCCATCGAGCGAATCGCGGAGGTTCTGGGCCTGGGCCGGTCCCTGGGAGGACCAGCCGATTACCCCGATCGTGCGGATTCCTTCGAAGGCATCGGCCAAACGCGAGAAGAGGTGGCGGCCACCCTTCACGACCATCTCGTCCTTGCCCGCCAGGTGGAGGGGTACTTCTTCGAATATGGGTGACTGGGAAAGCGTTGTCATGAGTTGCCTTGCCGCGCCGCCAGCCGCCGCGCCACACGCACGGTCCCGCCGGAGACGCAAGAGAACGGTGATTGATTATTGTCACGGCGGTGGGCGAGCGCGGTCAAACCGTTTGCCGGGGATGGAACAACCACCTCGGCACACTGTGCCGTTCTCGGACAGCCGGGCCGGGATTGGTCCCGTTTCCTGGCCCAACGAGAACCACCGCCGCTTCCGCTAAACTCAGTGGATGGACCTCTCCCAATACCCGCTCGCTCGCCTCGCCGAACGAATCGGCACGCCTTTTTACCTCTATGACGGAAGCATCCTGCGCCAGCGCCTGGCCGAAGTGGTGGCGCTTGGCGAAGGCAACGCGATCCACGCCCGCTATGCCATGAAGGCGAACTCGGCGCGCAAGATCCTCGATGTCGTCGGCGAGCACGAACTCTGGATCGACGCGGTCAGCGGGAACGAAGTGCTGCGCGCCCGGCGCGCCGGCTTCGCGGGTGGCAACGAGCCAGCAGTCATCATGTTCACGGCCGACGTCTTCCGCGATAACGCGCTCCAGGCCGTCCTGCAGGAGCGGGTGCTCCCTAACGTCGGCTCCCCCGGCATGATCCGCGACCTTCACGAGGCCGGCTACCGCGGGCCAATCGCGATCCGCGTGAACCCCGGCTTCGGCCACGGCCACGTCCAGGCCTGCGATACCGGCGGACCGTCATCGAAGCACGGGATCTGGTTCGAAGACCTGGCGCCCGTGCGCGATGCCGCGAAGGCCGCCGGCTACCCGATCGTCGCGCTCCATGCGCACGTGGGCACCGGCCCCCAGGTCCGCGAATTCGACGAGAACATGCGCAAGCTCGTGACGCTCTTCGCCGACCTCCTGCCCGAATTCCCGGAGGCGCGCGCCGCCAACCTCGGCGGCGGCATCCCCCACGCCTATCGCCAGGGCGCCGCGAGCTTCGACGTCCATGGCTACCGCGGCCTCCTGCTGGAAGCGGCCTCCACCCTCAGCGAGGCCGCCGGCCACGCCGTCCGCGTGGAGATCGAACCCGGGCGCTACGCGGTCGCCGGCATGGCCATCCTGGTCGCGCGTGTCACGGATGTGAAGGCCACGCGCACGAACCAGAAAGGCGAAGGGCACAACTTCATCATGGTCGATGCCGGCTTCAACGACCTCGTCCGCCCGGCCATGTACGGCTCTTATCACGAGATGTCCGTCGTTGGCAGTGGCACGCACCGCACGCCCGAGCCATTCGTGGTGGCCGGACCCCTTTGCGAAAGCGGCGATGTGTTCACCCGCGATGACCACGAACTGCTCGTGCCCCGCCTGCTCGGCCGGCCCGAACCCGGCGACCTGCTCGTGCTCCACGACGCCGGGGCGTACGGCGCGGTGATGAGCTCGAACTACGTCTCAATGGGCCGGGCAGCGCAGGTTTACTGGGAGAACGGCCGGTCCACGCTCATCGCCCGCCGCGAAACACTGGATGACGTGCTCAGGCAGGAGTGCGACGAGGCGCTGTAGGGGCTACTCGCCGCCGGGCGTGGGCGTCGCGGTGGGCGAGTCGTCGGTGCCATCGCCGGCGACCATGATGAAGCGGATCGGCCGCGGCGTGGCGCCCGCCGCCTGCACCCCACCGTCATCCGAGGCGATACCGCCCAAAACCAACGGCGGCCGCGGAGTGGGGGTGGCGGGCGGTGGCGCCGTAGTTTCGGCGAGGACCGTGGCGCGCGTGACGGTCGGCGGATCAGCAACGGCAGCCGGTACGGAGAGCCCGCCATCCGGCGGCAGGACGATGATGGCTTGTGCAAAAAGCGGCGCGGATTCGACGTTGGGGAGCGTCTGTTCGGGAGCCACGCTCGGCTCGAACGGCCCCCAGGGGGTCGTTTCTTCAGCCGTGAGGATGAGCCCCGTGGCGCCCATCCCAAACAAAACGGCGGCGAGCAGGAGGGACGCTTTTCCTGCCATCGGCCCCATCATGGCCCCTTAAGGGTTAACCGGCCATGGGAGTAACCCTTATTCCCCCGAAATGGCAGCGTTCCGTTTGCAGACCCGAACCCGCGGGGGAGAGGACACCGGCGCGGCTAGTACTCGCCTGCGAGGTCCCGCTTCCCTTGCGCGCTGGCCAGGGCCGCGTGGTTCAGGATGTTCCGCGCCATCGAAGACTCCTGCTTCTTCGACCACGCCCCGTATACCTCCGCACGCACGCCGTGGGCTCGCTGGGAATTGGGCGCGACGATGACCGCCGCCTCCACCAGGTGACAGGCGAGGCGCAGCTTCCCTTCCGCCGCAAGCGCCTCTACGCGTGCCAGCACCTTCTCGATTCCTCCTGCGAGCGTCACCCACTCGTTCGCTTGCTCGGCGCGCGGGGCGGGCATCAGGTTGTCCGGCTCGCCATCGTGCCAGCCGCCGTACAACCGCCAGATGTTGCGGACGATGAACTCAGGGTGGTCGTAAACCGCGTGCAGGTACGGCTTCGCCAGGAGGTGCGCCGGCGCCTGCACTTCGTTGATCACGCGGTCCAGCGGCGCGCCCGCGTTCATCAACACGAGCACCTGCGATTCGAGCGAATCGAGCAGGTTGGCCGTGTCGCTGAGCGCGGCCCGAATGCGCTGCGCGCCGAAAATGGGCAGGCCGTGGCCCGGCAGCAGGATCTCCGGCCCCAGCGCGACCATCTCGCGCAGCGCCGTCGCCCACTCACCGGCGTAGCGCTGCACCTTCTGCGGGTTGCCCGCGTTCGGCACGGCCCAGATGAAGAGGTCCCCCGGCGCCAACAGCCGCCGTTCGGGCACCCACGTCCACGTCGTATCGTCGGTTTCGCCGCGTGCGTGGTGCAGCTCGACGGTGAGCTCGCCCTGGCGGAAGGTGAGCGCGCGCGTGTAGGTCACGTCCGGGTAGCGGTACTCGCCTGGCCAGCGGAATTGCGGGATGGGTATCGCGAACTGCCGCTTGTTGATCGCCGCGTTCCACCCCAGCGTCTTCTTGTAGCGGTCGAAGTTGGCGTTCAACTCCTCGTGCCCATAAACCAGCGGCCTCGGCCAGCGGCGCGCGCCCGCTTCCGCGTCGAACGGGCCCACGCCGAAGACGTGGTCTACGTGGTGGTGCGAGAAGACGGCGGCGAGCAGCGGTGCGTCTGGGCGCCAGCCGCGGATGGCCTGGTGCAGTGGTGCCGTGTCCTGGGGGTGCCCCGTATCGAGCATCACAAGACCGTCGCCGCTATCCAGCGTGGAGGCGCTGGCGAGACCTTTGTAAT
>JBGOVF010000025.1:0-11745 GCA_041477975.1 Tepidiformaceae bacterium | reverse complement strand
GCGCATGTCCTGGTCGATGCTGAGTCCGGGCACCGTTTCCTTTCCGTCGGCCAGCCTGGCCGCCAGCTCAAGGTGTTCCGGGCGGGCGGCCGTGCCCAGCAACGTGCGCGCCCAGATGATCTTCGCGTCGGGCGAACCGGCGGCTTTCAACGTCTCCCACACCGTCTCAACCCAGAACGCGGTCTGCTCGTCCTTCATCTCCTCAGGGACGTAGCGCGCCAGCGCGGCCGAGGCGTTTGCGATTACAGCCTCGACGAGTTCCGGCATCGTTTCGAGCCCGACTTTGGCCCGCACGAGAGCCAGGTAGTCGGTCGACTTCAACTGTTGATCGCGGACCATATTCCAGAGCGACGACCAGAGCTGCAGCCGGAGCAATGCGTCGTCGATGCGGTCGATGTGCTCGCGCACGAACGCCAACGATTCGGGATCGAGCGCCACCTTCGCATAGCCGTGGTCGTTGTAGTTGGGGAACACGAGCGAAGGCCGCGGCAGGCCACGAGCCTCCGGCACTTCGAGTTCGCGCCCCGCCAGCGTTGCCGGCAGGACGCTGACGGCGATCTTGCCGTCGTCGTCCCGCACGAGCCCAACGTCGAGCCGGTGCGGACGCACCGTTGGGTAGTCTGCCGGCGACGTCTGGGTCAGCACCAGCCGCGTGATTCGCTCGCCGTCGGCATCCCACCGGGCGGCGATCGTGTTGAGCGACGATGTCTCCAGCCAGAGCTGTGACCACTCCTTGAGGTCTGTGCCGCTCCCGGCCTCCAGCGCCGCGAGGAACTCGGCCAGGCTGGCGTTGCCGTAGGAATGGCGCCGGAAGTACTGGCGCATGCCCTCCCTGAACCCCTCCATGCCGATGGTTGCCACGAGCTGTTTCAGCACCGAAGCGCCCTTGCCATACGTGATCCCATCGAAATTGAGGAAGGTCTGCGCTGTGTCCTCGACGACGCCCGCGATGGGATGGGTGGTGACGAGCTGGTCCTGGCGGTACGCCCAGTTCTTGATGCTGGCGCTGAAGTCCTGCCATCCCGTCTTGAAGCGCGTCACTTCGTCCATGCAGAGATAGGACATATAGGTAGCGAAGCTCTCGTTCAGCCAGAGGTCGTTCCACCAGCGCATCGTGACCAGGTCGCCGAACCACATGTGCGCCATTTCGTGCAGGATGACCTCGGCCCGTCCGCGGCGCTGGTTCTCGGTCGGTGGGTCGCGGAAGACCATGTATTCGTTGTGGGTGACCGCGCCCACATTCTCCATGGCGCCCGCGTTGAACTCCGGCACGAACAGCTGGTCGTACTTGCCAAACGGGTAGACAACGTCGAAGAAATCTGCGTAGAAGTCCAGGCCCTGGCGCGTAACGGTGAACAGCTCGTCCGTGTCCAGACGCGTCGCCAGGGACTTCCTGCAAAAGAGACCGAGGTCGATCTCGCCGTGCCGTTCGCGGGCGACGTGGTACGGGCCCGCCACCAACGCGAAGAGGTAGGTGCTGAACCTCGTGGTCAGCTCGAACTCGTGCCGCTTCCGCCCATCAGGCAACGCCGTCACCGATGCCCGCCGGCTGTTGTGCACCACCTCCCACTCCGGCGGAGCGCTGACCACCAGCCGGTAGCTGGCCTTGATGTCGGGCTGGTCGAACTGCGGGAAGAGGCGGTGACTCTCGTATGGCTCGAAGTTCGAATAGAGGTACTCCTCGCCATCCTCGGGGTCCTTGAACTGGTGGAAGCCATCGCCTTCGTGGTCGTACTCGTTCTCGTAGCGAACGTGAACGCGGTTGTGCGTTGAAAGCGCCGAGCCGGGCAACGTCAAGCGGTATCCGCTCCAGTCGGGTGATCCGATCGGCGCTCCGTTGACTTCGAGCAGCTCGATGGTCGTGCCGCGAAAGTCGAGAAACAGAGCGCCGCTGCCTGCCAGGTCGAACTCGATCGTCACGTCGCCACGGTAGGTTTCGGCCCCCCGTTGGAGGTCGATTGCCAGCTCGTACTGGCAGTTGGAAACGCGGGCCGCGCGGGCCTCCGCCTCCGCCTGCGTGAGGTTATCGGCTATTGCCTGGCTGACCAGCGTCATGTTGTCCACTCCCGGCGTTCCTCGAAGAACGCGCGTCACTACAGGCTACAGCACCGCCCCGAAGGAGCGGCTCGGGATCGCTACCCCGCATTCGTGACACGGGGTACAATCGCCGCCGACCTTCCGCGAACAGGTGCCGCCCAACGGTATGACGAACCTCGAAGTTGTCAACGCGCTGCTCACCGCCATCAATTTCGATCGGTTCACCGAAATCGAGGCGGCCCACCGGGCCGATGCGACGTTCACGTCGTTCCGGGGCCCAACGCTTCGCGACAGCGTCGCGATCGCGGATTGGCATCGGACGTTTCTCCGCGACTACGCCGACTGCAACTACACCGAACTCGAGTACCTAGAAGAACCAAATACAGTGGCCGTGCGGGCGACGATCGAGGCCAAGGCGTACGACTGGCGGGCGTTCACACAGCGCGTGATCGAAGTCTTCCGCGTCGAGGGGGCCGAGGTAGCCGAGCGGCGGCTGTATGGCATGCTCCGCGACGTCGAGTTCGATAAGGCCGTCACGGCCGCGATGACGAACGCGCTTGGCTTCAAGGGCGGCAGTGCCTCGGCCACCCGAACTGCGGTCGCGGGCTTTTACGAGGCGTTGCTCAAAGGGAACCGTGAAACGGCCGCGACCTTCCTGCACGACAAGCCGGTGGTTGTCGATGGGGTGTATGGCACGGCTGCCGGGGCGGAGAACATCTTCGACTTTCTCGCAGCCATCCCAATGCCCGCCTTCGGGCGGCTCCGCGTTACCAGCATCGTCGCCGGGGAACACGACGCGCTCGTGGAACTCGCGATCGATCCCAACCGCCCGCGCTTCGCCGATTGGGTGCGCCTCGTCGATGGCAAGATCATCGCGATCGAGGGCTACGCGATGCTTCGCGAACTTGGCCTGAACCCCTATGAGAACTACGCCAAGGACCGCCACAGCCGGCAGGTAATCCTGCCGATTTAGTCTGTGCCGTTTCTTACTCAGCCCGGCGATTCCTCCTCGCCGCCGCCTCGATGCGGAGCAACCCTTCGAGCGGGTGAGCGTGGAGTTGCGAGCGAGGATGCGCTCGCTCAGGGCGCCGGAAGCGCAGCCCAAGCGGCCAGCCGGGCCGCGAAGTACCCTGCTGCCGTGGACCTCTCCGCCTCCGATATCGTGGGCATTCTCGACCGCACGGGCATCGTGGCATTCGCACTTTCGGGCGTCGAGGTCGGTGTACGACGAAAGCTCGATGTGTTCGGCCTGCTCGTCATGGGTGTGGTCACGGCAACCGGCGGTGGCCTCATGCGCGATGTCATTCTCGGGCGGCTGCCGCTGCTCCTGGACCGGCCCGACTACTTGCTCTGGGCATTGGGCGCTTCGGTCGCAGCCAGCGCGCTGGTTGCCCGCGCTCGTGCCATTCCGCGATTGCTGACCGCGACGGCCGATGCCGCTGGACTGGGGGCGTTCGCGGCCGCCGGGGCACTGGCGGCGATCGCTGCTGGCCTCGCGTTCCCGGCGGTGATCGTCCTCGCAGTCGTGACTGCGACCGGCGGCGGCGTGCTTCGCGATCTCCTCGCCGACCGCGTACCGCTGGTCCTGCGGTCCGAGGTCAACGCGACGGCGGCCGCCTTCGCCGGGTCCGCGGTGTGGCTGTTCGAACCCGTGTCGACAGGTGGCGCGGCCCTGCTCGGGGTGGCCCTTGGCGCCGCGATCCGGGTCGCCGGGCTGGCATTCGACCTCCATCTTCCGCACCCCGGGAGCGGCAACGGCAAGCAGCGTCGCCTCCTCTAGAACGCCAAGATTCTTTGACGGCCCGATGGGGCGAGAGTAGGATCGCAACCATCCTCTCCGGCTTGCGGCCGGCGTGGCGCCCACGTTTATGTCGAGTCCACTGACTCACCTGGAGATCACCAATGCTGGCGATAATTGCCATTATCGTCGGCCTCATCGGATTGCTGGTTGGGGCGGGGGCGGGCTTCGCAGCCCGGCGTCGTTCCGAAGGGACTTCACTCCTGCAGGCAGAGGAGCAGGCCAGCCGAGTTCTCGCTGAGGCCGAATCACGTCAAAAGGAGCTGTTGCTCGAAGCCAAGGAAGAGACCCTTGCCCTCCGCAACACCCTCGAAACCGAACTGAAGGAACGCCGCGCGGAAGCTTCGCGCGTCGAACAGCGCCTCGTGCAGAAGGAAGAGAACCTCGATCGCAAGATCGAGACGCTCGACCGCCGGGACCAGGATGTACGACAGCGCGAGTCGCAGGTGGAACGGCTCCGCGCCGAGGCAGACGAGCTGCGCCAGCGCCAGGCCACGGAACTCGAGCGTGTCAGCAATCTCACCGCAGCCGAGGCGCGCGAGCAGCTTCTGGCCGCGATCGAGTCCGAAGTCCGCGACGAGGGCAGCCGCCGCGTACGCGAGATGGAAAAAGAGGTCGAAGCCACGGCCGGGATGCGGGCGCGCAAGATCCTTGCGACTGCTATTCAGCGCTACACCTCCGAAGTCACCGCCGAAAGCACCGTCTCCGTCGTCCAGATCCCAAGCGACGACATGAAGGGGCGAATCATCGGTCGCGAAGGCCGCAACATTCGCGCCATCGAAGCTGCCACCGGCGTCGACCTGATCATCGATGACACGCCGGACGCAGTGACTGTCAGCGCCTTCGATCCTGTCCGCCGCGAAGTCGCGCGCCAGGCGCTGAGCATGCTCGTGCAGGACGGCCGCATCCACCCAACGCGCATCGAGGAGGCCGTGAACAAGGCCCGGCGCGACGTAGAGAACACAATGCAGGACGCGGCGGAGGCCGCCGCCGTCGAAGCCGGCGTGCTCAACCTCCACCCGGAAGTGCTGAAGGTCTTCGGCCGGCTGCGCTACCGCACGAGCTACGGCCAGAACGTCATGCGCCATTGCGTGGAGACCGGCCACATTGCGGCGATGATTGCCCGCGAAATCGGCGCCGACGTCGATGTTGCGCGGGCCGGCGGGTTCCTCCACGACCTTGGTAAGGCTGTCGACCACGAAGTGGAAGGCACCCACGCGCTCATCGGCGCGGATATCGCCCGGCGCTTCAAGGTCCGCGACGCCATCGCGCACTGCATTGAGGCCCACCACGAAGAGGTCGAACCGCGCAGCGTCGAAGCCGTCATCGTGATGATGGCCGACTCCATCAGCGGTGGCCGCCCGGGAGCACGCCGCGAATCGCTGGAGAACTACATCCGCCGCCTCGAAACGCTGGAGAACATCGCAAAGAGCTACAAGGGAGTTGAGTCGGCCTTCGCCATCCAGGCAGGGCGCGAAGTGCGCATCATCGTGAAACCGGAACAAATCGATGACCTGGAAGCGATGCGCATCGCCCGCGACGTCAGCCAGAAGATCGAGGAGACGATGGAATACCCGGGCCAGATTAAGGTCACCGTCGTCCGCGAAACGCGCGCCACGGAATACGCGCGGTAGCGCCGTGCGACTTCTCTTCCTGGGCGACATCGTCGGCAACTGCGGCCGTGAGGCTGTGGTCCGCACCGTGCCTGAACTGCGCGCCGAACTCGGCCTCGACTACGTGGTCGCCAACGGCGAAAACACTTCGGGTGGCCGCGGCCTGACGCCGAAGCACGCCGACGAACTGTTTGCCTGCGGCATCGACATCATCAGCGGTGGCAACCACACGTTTCAGCACCGCGACATCTACCCGTACCTCGAATCCACCGAGGGCATCACGCGGCCAATCAACTACCCGCCCGGCGCGCCCGGCCGTGGCATCGCCAGCGCGGGCCGGCTGACCGTCATCAACGTCATCGGCCGAACCTTCATGGCCGCCGACTTCGATGACCCCTTCCGCGCCGTGGACGCGGCGCTGGCGACCATCTCGCCAGACCGCTTCGTCCTCGTCGACCTGCACGCGGAGGCAACCAGCGAAAAACAGGCCATGGGCTGGTATCTCGACGGAAGGGTCACAGCCGTCGTGGGGACGCATACTCACGTCCCCACCGCGGACACGCGCGTCCTGCCAGGCGGCACCGCGTACTGCAGCGATGCCGGGATGTGCGGCGCCCGCGACTCGGTCATCGGCGACGAGGTACAGGCAGTCCTCCAGCGCTTCCTTACCCAGATGCCGACACGCCTGCCGCCAGCGACAGGCGTGGCCAACATCAACGGCCTCTTGATCGAAGCAGACGACACTACGAAGCGAGCGACATCCATCACGCGCTGCGACCGTGTGGTCTGCTGATGGCCATTGGCGATTTCCACCTCCACAGCACCGCCTCCGACGGCGTCCACGCACCCACCTGGGTGATGGAGACGGCTGCGAGTCGCGGCGTCCGGACACTGGCGCTGACGGACCACGACACCACGGAGGGACTCGCCGAAGCACGGGCCGCTGCCCATCGCCTGGGCCTACGGCTTGTGCCCGGACTCGAACTCAGCACCGACCTTGGCAAAGCCGACGTGCACCTGCTCGGGTTTGGAATCGATGTGGACGCCCGGCCGCTCCAGGAATTCTTGAAGTGGCAGCGCGACGGCCGGCTTGGCCGCACGCGCGAGATCGTCGAAATCCTCCGCGACAACGGTATGCCGGTCGAACTCGAACGCGTGCTGCAGATTGCGGGCGACGCCACCGTGGGCCGGCCGCACGTTGCGCGTGCGATGCTCGAACGCGGTTTCGTCACCAGCGTCCAGGAGGCGTTCGATCTCTGGCTGGGAAACGGCAAGCCCGCGGATGTGAATCGCGAAAAGCTGGAGCCCGGCGACGCCATCAAGCTGCTACACGAAAACGGCGGCGTTGTGTTCGTCGCACACGCCATCTTCATCGGCGACGATTACCCCGCGGCCGTGGCCCAACTCGCTGGCTGGGGCCTCGACGGGATCGAAACCTACTACAAGCACTACGATTCCGAGCAGGTCGCGGCCCACGAAGCCCTCGCCGCCAGGCACGGGCTGGCCCGCTCGGGCGGGAGCGACTATCACGGCCTTGGGAACTCCGACGACCGCCAGATCGGCGACATCCCGTTCTCCGAGGGCCAGGTGCATGATTTCGTCGCGTTCCTTGAACGTGCTGGAGTGAATACAGGAAAGGATCTCGCATGATACTCGAGGCCGACGCGATCGAGCAGATCATCCCGCACCGCTACCCGTTCCTCCTTGTCGACCGGATCGTCGAAATCGAGGAGGGCAGGAGCGCTGTGGGGATCAAGAACGTGACCGCCAACGAGTGGTTCTTTCAGGGCCACTTCCCCGGCCGCAAGGTGATGCCGGGCGTCCTCATCGTAGAAGCGCTCGCCCAGGTAGCCGCTGTCTCGCTGTTAAAGGGCGTTGAGATGGCGGGCAAGACTCCGCTCTTCGGCGGGATCGAATCCATGCGCTTTCGCCGCCCGGTTGTCCCCGGCGACCAACTGCGGCTGGAGTTTACGCTCGACAAGATGCGCGGGCCCATCGGGAAAGGAAGCGTGCGCGCGACGGTCGACGGCAAGATGGCCGCGGAAGGCGTCATCTCGTTCGCCCTGGTTGACCTCGCGTCACTGCCGGGGCCGGACTGACAGCCCCTCGCCTTTACCCGAACTCCGCTACGCTGGTAAAGAAGAACATGAACCCCGCCGAACCTACCGTCATGGACTGCTACGAGGTCCTCCAGGTCTCCCCCAACGCCAGCCCCGAAGTGATCGAAGCTGCGTATCGCGGTCTCTCGAAGAAGTTCGGGTCCGATCCCGACCCGGCCGTGCGCGAAAGCCGCCGCCTCCTGGATCAGGCGTTCGGCGTCCTCTCAGACCCCAGCCGCCGGGCCGACTACGATAGAGTCCGCAGCGGCGCGCCCCGCCCATCGGCCACGACGCCGGCGGTCCCGGCTCCGCCGGTCTCTCCGCGTACCGGCGTCGTCCATTGTCCGCGCGATCCCGGCATCGAGACGGCGCTCCGCTGCAGCCGCTGCGAGACCCCGATTTGCCCGAAATGCCTGATCCAGACTCCGGTCGGGGCGCGTTGCCGCGACTGCGCACGGATGGGAAAGTCTCCGGTCTACACGCTCTCCCCCGCACACATGGCCCGCGCCGCCGCCGCGGCGATCGTGGGCGGAGTCGCGATGGGATTGATCTGGGGCTTCGTCCTGCTCCCGTTCAGCGTTGGGTTCTTTTCGATCTTCATCGGCGCGGGCCTGGGCTACGCTTTCACGCGGATGATGGAGTTCGCGACCGGCCGCAAGCGCGGACCCATCGTGGTCACGTTCGCCATCCTCGGCATCGGCATCGCATGGTCCATCCAGTTACTCATTGTGCCGGTGCATTTCGCGCTCTACGGGCTCGTTGCCGTCGGAGTCGCCGTGTACTTCGCCTACCAGAATCTGCGCTAGCGCGGTTCCCTAGACGACGAACGACATCCCGATAATGAAGCCGATGACCACGATCCCCACGCCGAGGACGGTGAGCAGGTCGCGGTGAACGTGGCTGTAGTCCTTGGTTACATGGTGCTCGCGGTGATGAGCGGGGGTGCGGCGCGACGCGCGCTCAGGCCCGCTGGCGGCATCACCGTCGATAGCAATTGGGCGGGGGAGCGCTGCCGCGGGGGCGGCGACCCGGCGCCGGGTTCGCCTGGGTTGTCTCGCAGTCATCTGTCGAGATCGTAGCGCGGGGCCGAGAACCGGTACAGCGCCGCGGCGGCAGGAGCGGGCAAACCCTGTGTTGCGATCGATCGAACTCCTGCTAGAATCCGCCGCCACACTCACCCGGGGGACTGCTGTGAGGATCTGGTGCTTTGTACTGACCCGGTTCGCGTTGGCCGGCGTTGTCGTGGGGACAACGGGACTCCTCAGCGCGTGCGGCGGGGGCGGGTCGACGACTTCCTCCGGTGGCGGCAACGCGGCGGCCGCGGCCACTCCGACCACAGCCTCGATCGCCGAAACGATCGTTGAGATCGCCGACAACAGCTTTACGCCCGGGACCATCACCATTCAGCCGGGCACGAAAGTCACCTGGAAGTGGTCCGGAAGCAACCCGCACGTCGTCCTCATTAACGGTGAGCGCTCGCCGGAGATGACGGGGTCGGGCACGTTCGAAAAAGTCTTCCGGGGCGGCAGCACGACAATCAATTACCAGTGCGCCATCCATGGCGCCGCGATGGCCGGGAAGATCGTCATCCAGTAGGCGTGCCCGGTTGGCGCAGTTCTGCCGTCGCTCCGGCGGCGGTCAGGGCCCGGTGGAGCCGCCTTGCTTGCGCCGATGGCAGGCCAACGGCCAGTACCGCCGGAGTCCTGGCGGCGCCATCTACGATTTCTTTCGCCTCGCGCAGGCCGCACCCGCGCAGCGCCCGGACCTCCTTGATCACGGCGATGCGGTTCCGCCCGGGTTTGGTCAACACGAGATCGCGCCGGCCGCTGCTGCCGCCCAGGGGAGCCGCCGGCACTTCGCCCTGCCGGGCGAGTAGGGCAAGGTCGCCGCTCAGTTCGTTGAGCGCTTCACGGCGGCGCGCGTCATCGGGCACTTTCGGCCGCGCCGCGACCAATCGCCGGGTATACGCGTGCTCGCCGCGCCACGTCGCGATCAGGGCGAGGTCCGCGCCCACTCCCGCCAACAGGAGAATTCCGGCGGCGACGAACCACGTTGTCTCACTGCCTCCCACGTACGCGGTCAGCGCCGCCGGGGCAAGCATGAGGAGAAGCGTGATGGAGCGCCCTACTAATCGCATCTCCACTCTCCTCGGCCTTACGCGTGCGCTTGTTGGCGGAGCAAACATCGAAGAATGGTCGGGGTGCCGCGATTCGAACGCGGGACCTCTTGTACCCCATACAAGTGCGCTACCAGGCTGCGCTACACCCCGAACTGTGCGCCTCGCAGAGTTGAGGCCAACGTCATCCAATCTACGTTTTGGGCGGCACGGGGTCAAAGCTACGACAAGGCAGTGCTCGCGCCGAAGAATCTCTTATGACCACCGAAGTAGTGGGCCCCACCGCAACCGTTATTCCAGGCATGGCTGTGGAAATCATGCCGCGTTCGGCCGATGGCAGCGTGCCGTCGGGGGGCGGCGTCCTGGCGGAAGTCTCTGGCTTCTCCGTCTTCGTGGAAACGTCCGGTTGCCCATGGTCGCAGGGCGACGATGTCATCGTCGCTTGCGGACCTCTCGGCAACCGCGTCGGCTCCCTCGCCCGGTTCCGCGAGCAACGCGGCCAGAAAGCCGTGTTCATCCGCCAAAGCCCCTGGCGTCCGCTCAACCGCCGCGCATTCGAACGTTTTCCGGCGGAGCTGGCGGCGAAGTGGGCCTCCGGCGACGATTGGAAACCCGGCATCGTGGCCGACGTTTCCCATGGAGGGCTTGCACTTGTCGTCACGTCCGAGCCGTCGGTGGACACGATCCGCGTTCAGCTCGAAGCCGGTTCCAGCGCCACGACCCTTGTAGGCAACATCGTCGGCCGCGGCGGCAACGCGCCTGCCACCGTGCTCCACCTGGAGTTCGAGGATCTCTCGCCGGAGGCCAACGCGTTCCTCGGTGATCTCGTCACTCGCCTGGCGATGTCGTTGGGTACGGACGAAGCAGGGCAGTAGTCCGGCCCCAGCTAGCGAAGCTCCTTCCGCCAGAAATGGCGCGACATCCGAACCTGGAAGCCGAGGCGCTCGTACAGCCGGCGGGCGGCCGGATTGTTCGTGGCAACCTCCAGCGCGCTTTCCGACAGCCCGACGCGCGTGAAACTGGCCATGGCACGGGCGAGGATGCCACCACCCATGCCTTTCCCGCGCCACGCCGGCCGAACTCCCATCTGGGTGCTCCAGCCGGTGAAGCCCCCGGCAGCGGGTGCGCTGTCGGCGCACGCAGCGGAGGCGTATGTTTTTCGAAGTGACGGCGCATATGTGGCCCGCCCGAGGAGGCAGCTTTGGCGGGACCGCTTGATGGCATCCGCATTCTCGATTTCACACGCTACCAGCAGGGCCCGTTTGCGACCGTCATGCTCTCCGACCTGGGCGCTTCCGTGTTGAAGGTGGAGGAGCCCGGCCACGGCGACCTCGGTCGCGCGCTCGGGCTTCAGCCGGACGGCTGGTGCGCCTACTTCGAAGCGCACAACCGCAACAAGCGCTCCATGACGGTCAACCTGCGAAAGCCGGAGGGGCGCGAGATCATCCTTCGACTGGTAAACGAGTTCGACGTGGTAACGGACAACTACCGGCCGGGGGTGATGAAGCGGCTCGGAATCGATTACGAGGCGCTCTCGAAGGTCAACCCAAGGATCATCACGGCCTCGGCCTCCGGCTTCGGGCCCCTCGGGCCGAACGCCTACGATCCGTCGTTCGACATCATCGGCCAGGGAATGGGCGGGATCATGTCAAACCAGGGGGGCGGCCCGGACGAGCCCCCACAGTCCGTGATGAGCGGCACGGCCGACCAGGTTGGCGCTATGGTCTTCGCTCTCGGCATCTGCTCGGCGATCGTCGCCCGGGAGCGACAGGGCATCGGCCAACACGTGGACGTTTCGCTGCTGGGCTCACAAATCGCGCTGCAAGGGCTACAGATGACGGGCTTCATGCGGAGCGGCGTTCAAGGTCCCACGCCGCAGCGCGGCAACCCCACGTTCGCGCAATTCCCTTGCGGCGATGGCAAGTACCTCACAATCGGCATCCTCGACCCCAAATGGTGGCCCGCGCTTTGCAAGGCGCTGAACAGGGAGGACATGCTCACCGACCAACGCTTCGAAGCACCCCGCGGCCGCTTCCAGAACCGGCTCGCCCTGCTGGCCGAAATCGACGGGGCGCTGGCCCG
>JBGOVF010000298.1:0-3925 GCA_041477975.1 Tepidiformaceae bacterium | reverse complement strand
GCCCGTGGCGGCCGGCGTTGCCGTATCGGCTGGCGTGGCGGTCGGCGCCGGCGCAAGTTCCTTGAGTTGGCCGATGGTATCGCTCGCGGCGCTCACCGAGGGGTTGAGTTCCGGTTGCTTCTTGCTCACATCGTTGAGGACGACAACGGCCTGGGCGCCGATGCCTTTCGCCGTAGCAATCTGGAAGTCATCGAACGGCTGCGACTGTGCGAGATCGACGACGGCACGGGCGTCCCGCTGGAGACGAGCGATATCCTCGGGGGAGGCATCGCCACGGGCCGACTTGATCCGGATCTCCTCGACGCGGTTCTGCGCCTGCCGGAGCTGGACGTCAATGCGGCTATCGCCGTGAGAGAGGGTGTATTCGAGCCGTTCGTTCGCGAGTTTGAAGCTGTAGTTCCAATCGCCGGGGACGGCACTGCCCGCCGTGATGAAACCGAGCGCGAGTACGCCGACAGCGGCCGCGGACGTGACGACCGAGAGGCTCGCGACGGCCGTACGGAAGCCGCCGAAGGTGAACTGGGGAGTCGGCGCGGGCTGAGTCCTGGCGGCGGCGAGGAACTTGCTCTTGAGGGACGCTTCGAAGAAGTAGCTGGGCGATTCGCCGGCGTACGTGTCCTCGATCGCTTCGCTGAACCCGAGCAGATCGCCCAGCCATTCGGCGTCATCGGGGAAGAGGCCGAGCACGAACTCGCGGTCCAGGCCGTCATCGGCGAGGGCCTGCGCTTCCGCGAAGATGGCGGCCTGGTAATCCGGCTTGTGTTCGAACACGTTTCGCATCAGTCGCGTGGTACCAATGTCTGGAGTCGGGCGATGGCCTTGTGCTGGAGGACTTTCACGTTATTTTCGGTCTTCTTCAAAGCCTGGGCGGTTTCGGCGACCGAGAGGCCGGCGCCGAAGCGGAGGGCGATCACCTGGCGTTGCGCTTCCGGGAGGAGGAGAGTCGCCTGGCGGACGGTTTCGATCGTGAACTGGGTCTCGATCTCCATGACGTGGTCCTGCGACAGATCCTGGATACTCTCCGTAAGCGGTGCGGTGGCGCTCCGGACCTTCATGCGCCGCACGTGGGAAACGGTTTCGTTCCGTGCGATGCGAAAGACCCAAGCGCCGAAGGGGAGCCCGCGCCAGGAGAAGCTGTTGAGGTTATCGATGATGCGGAGAAAGATCTCCGTCGTGACGTCCTCAGCGTCTTCATTCGAGGGCAGGCGGGCGGCTACGTAACGGTAGACTCGCGGAAAGTAGTATTCGTAGAGCGAAGAAAGTGCACCCTGATCGCCCTTTTGGGCGGCATCGACGACCGTTCGTTCGTCGAAATCAGGAAGCATCTCACCTACCGAGGCGTTGGCCAAAACAGCCCCCTGGGCCGCGCCGGATGCTTCGAAGCCCGACGTCCTCCTTTCGAGCATATGCAGGCATCTGCCTGTGTACTAGAGATAACGCGGGAGGGCGGCAAAGGTTAATGGCGCGGCGTCATTGTCTCTACGTATGGTCCTCGGGCCTTGGGGGTGCCCCAGAGGGCGCTGAACAGAGCCCGTGGCCCCAATACGGGACAGGGACTTCCCACGCGCGGCGGGTTCTGCCACGATTCTGGCCGGTGAGCGACCGGCTCGCAAGGAACCAGTGTGCGCATGCTCGTCATCGGTTCGAGCGACACCAGCGGTGAGAGCCTGCCGGACCCTTCGCGCGCGTGGCCGCGGCTTGTCGCGACCGAGCTCGGCGAGGCGACCGGCGAGACCGTGGATGTGGTCGACCTGCCCGTGGTCCACGTAGGGCCGAAGGCTGTGCCGCGGGTCGTCGATGCGCTCCAGAAGCACGAGCCAGACCTCGTCGTGTTCGCGTTCGGCGCCTTTCACTTCATCATCGGCACGGTTGACCAGCGCGTGCGAAGGCGATACGGGGAGCGCGCCTACCGGTTGTTCAGGAAGCTGGAAGTGCGCTTCGAGGGGATGACCGCGGACCCGCATGGGGGCCGCGCGCGCATAAACCACGCCGGGCGCTGGCTCGCGCGCAGGATTATTGGAGCAGAGCCGCTTTCGACCGAGGAAGAAGTCACAGCGATCCAGCTCGAAATCATGCGCCAACTCTCTCAGCGCGAACGGCTCATCGTCGTGGTGCTCTACGCTCCGCCGGTAGCTGCCGCCGTCGACCGCGAGAACAAGGGGGCGAACAAGCGCCTGGCCAAGCACCGGGTGTTCATGAACGGCGAAGGGCGGCGCCTCCACTTTCTGATTGCGGACTGCCTGCCGGGGTTCGAAGCGGCGGAAGCCGGAGCGCTCAGGCATTCGGACGGAGTACACAAGGGCATCTCGGGCCACCGCATCCAGGCCGACGCAATCATGGCGGCGCTGACAACGGCGCCATCGCCACTGGCGCCCGCCGGGGCTGCACCAGGCTGAGGCGAAAGCGGACCCGCTGGCTCAGCAGCGCACCACTCTCCGTCGCGGTCGAGCACGCGCGGAGCTCAGACGGGGTAGGGAGTCATGGACCATCGGGGAACGTCTGGCCGACCGAACGGCCCTGATGGTGGTGCGTTGCCGGTGTTGTACTGATCCCGACGGTGCTCCGCGTGGTGGACTTATGGATAGCGTGAACCCCGAACAGCGCATCTTCGTGAGCTATATCGATAAGTCGCGGGAGTACTACCTCGCCCAGGGCGACGGCAACCCGTACCGCTGGGCGTACCACCGGGACGCCCCGTTCACGCCGTTGCGAAAGCCGCTGCCCGAGGCTCGCATTGGCCTCGTGACGACGGCGAGCCTGTTAGAGGGGGATGCGGACCCGGAGATCGATTCGATCCCGAAGGTGGTCTACGCTGCGCCGGTGGAGCCGCCGCCGCAGCGCCTCTACACCGAGCACCGGTCGTGGGATAAGGAAGCGACGCACACCAACGACCTGGACTCGTTCGCGCCGATCAATCGCCTGCAAGAGGCGGCCGCCTCAGGGCGGATCTGCAGTCTCTCGACGCGCTTCTACGGCCTCCCGACCGAGTACAGCCAGAGCAAGACGAACGAGATCGACGCGCCTGAGCTGCTCCGCCTGTGCCGCGAAGACCGCGTAGACGCCGCCATCCTCGTCGCCCTCTGACCGGTCTGCCACCAGACCGTGAGTCTGGCCGCCCGCCACCTGGAAGAAGCCGGAATCCCGACGGTGGTCGTCGGTTCGGCGCGCGACATCGTCGAGCAATGCGCCGTGCCGCGCTTTCTCTTCACCGATTTCCCGCTGGGCAATCCGTGCGGAGCGCCCTACGACGTTCCGATGCAGACGGCGATGCTGGAGATGGCGTTCGACCTGCTGGAGAACGCCCGCTATCCGCGCACAACGGTGCAAACGCCGTTCCGCTGGCCGACGGATGGTTGGCGGGCCAACTACATGCGCGTGGACGAATCGAAGCGCGGAGAGCTGCGGGCGATGGGCGAAGCGCGGCGTGCGCGGAGAGCGGCGGCTATGCGAGCAGCTCCGCCGGCTGCAGGGAGTACTCCTTCATGACGTCCACGGCGTAGGTGATCTTGCCCGAGATCTGGGCAGGGTCGCCGTGCACGAGCCGGAGACAGGCTTCGGCCATGTGCTCGACCGGCGTGGCCATGTCCTTGTTCGATTCGTTGATGAGCTTGTGGTGGATGACGCCGGGCGTGGCCACGAGGCCGGGAGAGATGACGTTCACGCCGATGTTGTCCATCGCCGATTCGCTGGCGAGGCCGGTGGTGAACCGTTCGAGAGCGGCCTTGCACATGCCGTAGACGGTGCCGCCGCGGCCCGGGGTCTTGAGCGCGGGGTGCAGGGCGGCGTGGGACGAGATGTTCAGGATCCAGCCGGACCGGCGTTCGCGCATCTTCGGAAGGACGAGCTGGGCCAGGTGGAAGGGCGCGAACACCTGCACCTCGAACATCAGCTTCATCCGCTTCTCCGGGAATTCGTCGACCGGGAT
>JBGOVF010000012.1:0-14437 GCA_041477975.1 Tepidiformaceae bacterium | reverse complement strand
TCGCCGGGGTCGATGAAGCACAGTGCAATGTGCCCGATGCCCTCTTTCGAGCCGATGAGCGGAAGCGTTTCCTTCTGCGGATCGAAGCGGATTTCGAATCGGCGCTGATACCAGTCCGAGATCGACTGCCGCAACTCCGGTAACCCTTCGGACTCGGGGTAGCGGTGGTTCGCGGGGTCGTCCACCGCCTTGTGCAGCGCATCGATGATGTGCTGCGGCGTCGGGATATCCGGGTCGCCGATGCCGAACGTCACCACGTCGTGACCCTCGGCTCGCTTCGCGGCGATCTTCCTGGAGATCTCGGCGAACAGGTATGGCGGCAGGGACTCGACGCGTTTGGCGAGCTTCATCGATACATCCTGGGTTAGTTCTGGTGGCGCCGCTGCCGGAAACGGCGGTGGGTGCGGATCGTCTCCGTCCCCTTCGGCACGACGCTAATCGTACCATCAACCTCCAGCACGGCTATCGTCACTCCGCCGACCCCATCGACCCCGTGCTCGCGAACCGCCCCAATTCGCCCTCGACCGGGTCCACCCCCTCGCGATGACACCGTGGAAAGAGCCGCTATCTGTCCTCGAGCCACTCGCCGTCGAAAACCCGGACCGCCGGCCCGGTCTTGAACACAGGCCCGCTCCCGTCCCATTCGAGGATCAGGTCGCCGCCGGCCATGTGGTTCACGATCCGGTCGCCTGTGAAACCGCGAAGCCGGGCCGCCGCGCACACCGCGCTCGCGCTCGTGCCGGAGGCCAGGGTCACGCCGGTGCCGCGCTCCCAGACGCGGTGCTTCACCTCGCCGCGGTTGAGCACTTGCACGACCTGGAAGTTCGTCCGGCGGGGAAACAGTTGGTGGTGCTCCACCAGCGGCCCGATCCGCTCCAGTGGGAACTCCTCGATGCCCGATTCGACGAAATGGATGGCGTGCGGGTTGCCCATGCTTACCAGCGTCAGCTTCAGTGTTAGCCCGCCGGCCTCGATCGGAAGGTCGATCACGGGTCCCGGCCCCGGAACGTTCGCTGGAAGCGTGGCGGGGTCGAAACGGGGCATGCCCATGTTCACGCGCGCGGCAGTGACAACGCCGTGTTCCCGGAACAGTTGCAACTCCTTGATGCCATCACCCGTCTCGATGCTGATCGTCTCCGTGTCAGCGTCGACCATCCCCTCTTCGACGGCGTACTTCGCCACGCAGCGGATGGCGTTGCCGCACATCTCCGCTTCCGAGCCGTCGGCGTTGAACATTTGCATACGCACGTCGGCGACCGACGACGGAAGCACCAGGATGAGGCCGTCGCTCCCGACGCCAAAGTGACGGTCACTCACGCGCCGGGCGACGTCCGACCAGTCCCGCTCCTCAGTCGGCCGCACGTAGACGTAGTCGTTGCCAGCGCCGTGCATCTTCGTGACGTGCATGGGGTTCAGTCTACCATCCCCCGCGCGGCAGCAACCTACCGCCGCTCGCCGCGAATCACGTTCGTGCAGGCGCCCGTGAAGATGTTGGCCTGCATCTCGATCTCGTCCGCGTTATGTACCCAGGTGATGCGCCTGTCGTCGCGACGGAACCACTGGTCCTGCGCCCGAATCAGGCGGTGGGTTGCGATCTTCGTCCGCTCTTTCGCCTCCTCCAACGTCGCCTCGCCGCGGAGGTATCGCACCGTCTCGCCGTATCCGATGGACGACATGGCCGGCGCCTCCGGAGGGACACCGGCATCGAGCAGCGCCGTCACCTCCTCGATGAGGCCGTTCTCGAACATTGTTTCCACGCGGCTATCGACGCGCGGGTACAGCACTTTGCGCGGAACATCGATCCCAAACAACAGGAACTCGAAGTCCGGCGACTGCCTGGCCTGCCAGTCGCTCATCGTCCGTCCGCTCTTTTCGAAGACCTCGATCGCGCGAATCACGCGCCGGACGTTCCGCGCATCTATCTTCGCCGCGGTATCCGGGTCAACGGCGGCCAGGCGCGCGTGCAGTGCCTCGTGCCCGTTGCTCTCCGCAAACGCCGCCAGGGTCGCGCGAAGATCGTTGTCCGGCTCGACATCCGGGACCTGCCATGCTTCGAGGAGCCCCCAGACGTATTGTCCGGTTCCGCCAACCAGCCACGCGAATGCGTTCCGCTCCCAGATGTCGTTGAGCGCCGATTTTGCCTGCTGTTGGTACAGCGCCAGGTTGTAGCCGTCCTCCGGGCCTGCCACGTCGAACAGGTGGTGGCGGACGCGCTTTCGTTCCTCGACGGTCGGTTTCGCCGTCCCGATATCCATCCCGCGGTACACCTGCCGGCTGTCCGCGTTGACGATCTCGCCGCCAAGCCGCTCCGCCAGTTGCATGGCCACGGCAGACTTGCCGGTGCCGGTCGCCCCGACGATCGCCACCAGTCGCCGTAGCATCAGTTTCCCGCGGCGGCGCAAATGGCCGCGAACTGGTCCGCCTTCAACGAGGCGCCCCCCACGAGCGCCCCATCTATGTCCGGCTGGGAGAGGAGTGCGGCCGCGTTTTCGGCATTTACGCTGCCGCCGTACTGGATCCTCACGCCGTCGGCGATGGCCCCTCCCATCGCGCGCAGTTGGCGCCGGATGTACGCGCAGGCGGCCTGGGCCATCTCTGGAGTCGCAGTCTCGCCGGTGCCAATGGCCCAGATCGGCTCGTAGGCGATCGTGATCCGCGTCGTCAACGAAATCCCGGCGAGCCCGTCGTGCACCTGTCGCGCCAGTACCTGCTCGGTCATCCCACCTCGCCGCTCAGCCACGGCCTCGCCCACGCAGACGATCGGGTCCAACTGCGATTTGAGCACGGCGATGACCTTCTTGCGCACCGTCTCGTCCGTCTCGCCGAAGAGTTGGCGCCGTTCACTGTGCCCGATGATCACGTACCGGCAGTAATCCTCCAGCATCGCGACGCTGGCTTCGCCCGTGTACGCGCCCTTCGCCTCCCAGTACACGTTCTGCGCGCCGAGGTGCACATGCGACCCTCGCAACGCGTCCCGTACGGAGCCGAGATGCGGCGCCGGGACGCAGACGGCGATGTCACAGGGCACGGTCTTCGTCGCCGAGACAACGCCCCGCGCGAGCTCCACGGCCTCGGCTTCGGTCGTGTTCATCTTCCAGTTGCCGGCAACGAATGGCTTCGGCACGGCTAGGCCCCGTACTTCGCGAAGCGCATCGCGTGCGCCATCGCCAGGGGCATCACGTCCACCGCCGGGAACGTCCCAAGCGAGCCCTTGAGGCACTCCTGCTCGTTAAAGTGCATCGCGTTCCCCTCGCGGCAGTAGCTCGAATGCAGGAGGAACGGCACCGGGTGCCACGAATGGGCAGCCATCAAGGCCGGCGTCGAGTGGTCGCCCGCGATCATCAGCACATCGGCGCCGAGCGACAGCAGCTCTGGCACGTGGAGGTCAAACTCGTGCAGTGCGTGGCACTTCGCTTCGAAGTCGCCATCCTCGCCGGCCGCGTCGGTCTTCTTGTAGTGGACGAAGAAGAAGTCGTAGTCGTTCCAGCGCTGACGGATGATTTCCGTCTGCTCGGGCAGCCCGCCAGGGCAGTTGATGGCGTCCATGCCGGCCAGTTTCGCCAGGCCCCGGTACATCGGGTACACGGCGAGGGCCGCCGAGCGCAGCCCCCACGTCTCGGGAAATGACGGCAGGGTGGGGTACTTCGCGAAGCCGCGTAGCATCACGCCGTTGGCCCGCGGCTCGTCCTTCAGAATCGCCGTTGCCTGCTTCACGAACTCGTTCACAACTTCCGCGGTCCGCTGCGAAGCGGGTCCCAGCGCCTGTGCCGGCAACGGAGGCACGCCCGTGTGTTGCGGGTCAGTGGTATCCACGTCCTCGCCCAGCCCTTCGCCTCGCAGCACCAGCACAAAACGGTGCTCGCGCACAGGCTCGACGAAGACCTTCACGCCCGGGACGCTCACGGCACGCAGCCGTTCTACCAGCTTGAACGAGACCTCGTTGGCCACGCGCCCCGCCCGCCGGTCGACGACGCTCCCCTGCGCGTCCAGTGTGCAGAAGTTCCCCCGCGCTGCCACGTCCGCGGGGTCGAGCTGAAAATCGATTCCCACCGCCTCCAACACGCCCCGGCCGATGTCGAACCGATAGGGGTCGTAGCCGAAGAGCGCCAGGTGCCCCGGGCCGCTTCCCGGAGTGATCCCCGGGCCAACCGGCATCGTCAGGCCGACCTCCGACTTGGCGGCCAGCCGGTCCAGGTTCTGGACGTCCGCCTTCTCCATTTCGCTGCGCAACGTCTCCTCGCGCGCGAGCCCGCCGAGCCCGTCCAGGACGCAGAGGATGATCTTCGTATCGGCCGGCTGGGCCAGGCGCTTAGCGAGTTCGAGATCCACGTTGCCTCGGCTTTCGTGCAGTCGTCGCCGCGGGCTTCGCCGCTCCAAAACGCTCGACGACCTTCTGGGGGTTGCGGAGGCTCAGTGTAAGGCGCTCCGCCTTGAGGGGAATCAATCGTGGGATGAGCCAGACACGCATCGGCCGCCGAAGCGTCAACTCGACCACTTCCCCCCAGGTGCTGACCAGTGCCACGTCGCCGCTAAAGTTCGTTCGCACGCCGATGCCACCCAGGATGTTGCGCCGCACCAGGCGCGCCCCGGCCACATCGGCCGTAGCGATCACGGTATCGACGAACCCCGCGAACCGGATGCGCATCCGCTCGTCGGTGATCGCCACGAACGACGTCGGCGCGCGCAGCGCCGTGGCGAACGCCCAGAGGAAAACCACGCCAAGGATCAGCGCGACGAACAGCAGGGGCAGGACGCCGCCGTCGACGTACACCTTCAGTGCGAGCGTGGCCCCCACGCCCGTTGAGAGCGCGACAATGACCAGCAGGAACTGGAAAACGCGCATGCTTCGGAACGCGAAGAGCATCGGCGGCGGGCTCGTGCTTGTCGCGGCGGGCACGGTCAGGCGTCCTGCAGGGCGGCTACGCCGGGCAAAACGCGGCCTTCGAGCATTTCAAGCGATGCGCCGCCGCCCGTCGAAACGTGCGTGAACTTATCGTGCAATCCGGACTGGGCGACCACGGCCGCCGTCTCACCGCCCCCTACCACAGTCGTCGCGTGCAACGCCGCGACAGCCCGCGCGATCGCGAACGACCCTTGAGCGAACTTCGGCCACTCGAACACCCCCATCGGCCCGTTCCATACGACCGCTCGCGCCAATTGCAGTGCCTGGACGTACGCCTTCACCGTCTCAGGTCCGATGTCGAGGATCATGTAACCGCGCGGCACGTCGTTCACGGAGCGGGTTGTGCTGGCCGAGTTCTCCTCGAACCGTTCCGCCGCGACAACATCGCTCGGCAGGTGCACCGCCACGCCGCGGGCTTTCGCGTCATCCAGGATTCGCCGCGCCACCTCCACTTGCTCGGCCTCGACGAGTGAGCTGCGCACATCGATACCGGTCGCCTTCAGGAAGGTATTCGCCATCCCGCCGCCGAGCAGGAGCATGTCGAGCTTCGGCATAAGGTGTTCGATCGCGGCGATCTTCGTGCTCACCTTCGCCCCGCCGACGATCGCGGCGAACGGCTTCGGAGGATCAGCGACGAGGGCACTCAGATAGCGCACCTCTTTCTCCATCAAGAAGCCCGCCACCGACGGCAGATAGTGGGTCACGCCCTCCGTGGACGCATGTGCCCGGTGCGCGGCCCCAAAGGCGTCGTTGACGAACACGTCCGCGAGGCTCGCGAGTTGCCGGGCGAAGCCGGCGTCATTCGCTTCTTCCTCCGGATGGAAGCGCAGGTTCTCCAGCAGCAAGACGCGCTCCAGGGCGAGGGCCTCGACGGCCGCCTCTGCGACGGGCCCGGCACAGTCCTCGGCGAACAGCACCTCACGCCCGAGCAGATTGCCCATCCGGCCGGCGACGGGAGCCAGGGAGAGGCTCTCGTCTCGCCCCTTCGGCCGGCCCAGGTGCGAACAGACGATCACCTTCGCACCTTGCTCGACAAGGTATCGAATCGTGGGAAGCGACTCCTGGATCCGCGTGTCGTCCGTGATCAGTCCACGGTCGATGGGCACGTTCAGGTCAGCGCGCACCAGCACGCGTTTGCCATGCACTTCGATGTCGCGGATCGTCTTCTTGCCGATGCCGGCTTCGCTCATCGAACGGCGGCCCCGGCGGCGATGCTACTCCGCTCGATGGCTGCCATCTTCGCCCTGCGGCGGGCGTGGTTGCCTTCTTCAGGTGTCGAGACCAGGAAGGCTTTCAGGATCTCGTCGGCTATGGCCCGGCCGATCTCCCATGCGCCGAGCGCGAGCACGTTGGCATCGGTGTGTTGCCGCGCCCGCGCAGCGCCCCAACTCGAGTGGCAAAGCGCGCAACGGGCGCCGGGCACCTTGTTGGCGACAATGCTCACGCCCACGCCGTTGCTGCAGAGCACAACGCCAAGGTCGACGTCGCCGGCGACAGTCGCCCGCGCCACCGGCTCGGCGAAGTCGGGGTAATCCACGCTATCGGCGGTGTACGTACCGAAGTCGGTTACCTCGTGCCCGAGCGATTTTGCCGTTTCGATCAGGTGTTCCTTGAGTTCGAACCCTGCGTGGTCCGATCCGAAAGCCAGCTTCACGTACGGACGCTCCTGAGCACTGAAATCTCGTCCAAGCCCAGTATACGGGCGACCGTATGGCGGTCTATCGCGCCTTCGCGGAGGATCGTCACTGCGTCCTTGCTGCAGTCGATGACGGTCGAATCAAAGCCGGCCGGTGTCGGCCCGCCGTCGATTGCGATACCGCAACCAGAACCAACTTCGGCTACGGCTGCGGCGCACGTCGTACGGCTCGGGGATCCGTGGCGGTTGGCGCTGGATGCGGCCACCGGCGCACCAAGCGCGGCAATCAGGGAGGAAATGAACGGGGCCGCCGGCATGCGGAATCCCACCGTCCGGCCGCCGGCCAGCGCCGGACTCGTCCAGCCCGCCCGCGCTTTTACGATGATCGTCCAGGCGCCCGGCCCGAACCCCTCCACAAGGCGGCGGGCCGCACTGTTCATCACCGCATAGCCGGCCAATACCGCGGGGTCGCTACCGAACAGCAGTTGCACTGGCACTTCCGGCCCCCTCCCTTTCGCCTGGGAGATTCGCCGCACGGCGTCGTCGATTCGTACATCGGCGCAGATGCCATACACCGTATCCGTCGGGACAATCGCGATCCCGCCATTGCGGAGCACTTCGACGCAGCGCGGCACGGCGTCGGCAGCATTAGCGGCGACCACCGGGCAAGAGTTCTCGTGGCTATTCAGGGCCGCCCCCAGCGCGGAATTCGTTGACCAAAGTATACAATTCCGCTACCGTTCAGTATGGGTTACGCGAAGTCGATGTCCGACGTCCTCACCGAAGCACAAAACGCCGCCGCACAAGACCCCGCCAAAGGCCACGAAACCATCGTCGTGCTGGACTTCGGCGCCCAGTACAGCATGCTCATCGCCCGCCGTGTGCGCGAACTCAACACCTACTGCGAGATCATCCCCTCCGATGCCCCGCCGGAACGGCTGGCGGGCCTCGATGTCCGCGGCTTCATCCTCTCCGGCGGCCCCGCTTCCGTGTACGAAGACGGCGCGCCCCACGTTCCGCAGTGGGTTTACGACACGCGAAAGCCCATCCTCGGCATCTGCTACGGGATGCAACTGCTGGCGCACCAGCTGGGGGGGGTCGTCAGCCCCGGCCAGGCCAAGGAGTTCGGGCCAGCAACCATCTCCAGGTCCGTTGACTCGCCCTTCCTCGCCGGCCTGCCCACGCAACTCGACGTCTGGATGAGCCACGGCGACCGCATCGAGGCAATGCCCCCAGGCTTCGTCGCCATCGCTGAGTCTGCCAACTCGCCGGTCGCCGCCATGGCCGATGTGGCCCGCGGGTATTACGGGCTCCAGTTCCACCCGGAGGTGGTCCATACGCCCAAAGGCACGGAGATGCTGCGCAACTTCGTCCGCGACGTCTGCGGCTGCGAAGGCACCTGGACTGCCGGCAACTTCATCGATGAAACGGTCGCCGCCATCCGCGCCCAGGTTGGAACGGGCCGGGTGATTTGCGGGCTCTCGGGTGGCGTCGATAGCGCCGTCGCCGCGGCGCTCGTCCACCGCGCCATCGGCGACCAACTGACCTGCATCTTCGTTGACAACGGCCTACTTCGGGCCGGTGAAGCCGCGGAAGTGATCGAGACGTTCACCCGCAACATGCGCATCAAACTGGTGCACATCGAGGCTGAGGACCAGTTCCTCGCCCAGCTCGCCGAGGTCACGAACCCGGAAACCAAGCGCGTCCGCATCGGCAACACGTTCATCCGCATCTTCGAACGCGAAGCGCGGGCCATCGAAGACGCCAACTTCCTTTGCCAGGGCACGCTCTACCCGGACGTGATCGAGAGCGGATCCCACGGCAAGGGCGCATCCACAATCAAGACGCACCACAACGTCGGCGGCCTTCCGCCCGATATGAAGCTCGGGCTGGTGGAGCCATTGCGTTACCTCTTCAAGGACGAGGTTCGGCGCATTGGCGAAGCCCTCGGTCTGCCGGAAGAAATGGTCTGGCGCCACCCCTTCCCCGGCCCCGGCCTCGCCATCCGCGTCATGGGCGAAGTGACGAAGGAGAAGCTCGACATGCTTCGCCTCGCGGACCGCATCGTCATGGACGAGATCCGCTCGGCCGGTCTTTATCGCGACCTCTGGCAGAGCTTCGCCGTCCTCACCGACACCAAAACCGTCGGGGTGATGGGCGATTTCCGCACCTACGGCTACGCCGTGGCCGTTCGCGCAGTCGTCGCCGACGACGCCATGACCGCCGATTGGGCCCGCCTCCCGCACGAACTCCTCGGCCGCATCTCGAACCGCATCGTCAACGAAGTTCACGGCATCAACCGGGTCGTCTACGACATCACCAGCAAGCCGCCCGGCACTATCGAGTGGGAATGACGCGCAGGCCGCCAAGTCGGATGCTGCTCTAGTGGGCGCCCGCGTCCTCATTGTCGGTTCCGGCGCACGCGAGCACGCCGTCATCTGGAAGCTCCGTCAGAGTTCGAAGATCGATCACATCTTCGTGGCGCCCGGCAACGCCGGCACTGCCGCGCTTGCGACCAATCTGCCGATCCAGGCGAAGGACATCGACGGCCTCGTGAAGGCCGCCCGCGACAACCGCATCGACTTTTACCTCGCCAGCATGGACGACCCACAGCCGCTCGGCCTCGTCGACCGCCTGACCGCGGCCGGAGTCCTCTGCTATGGCCCCACAAAGGCGGCGGCGCAACTCGAATCGAGCAAGGAGTTCTCCAAGCGTTTCATGGTGGAGCACGGCATTCGCACAGCCCACGCCGAGTCCTTCAGCGACTACCGCAAGGCCTGCGCCTACGTCGAATCCCTCCCGGATAAAGGCATCGTGGTGAAAGCAAGCGGCCTCGCGGCGGGCAAAGGCGTCATCGTTTGCAACAACAACGCCGAGGCGCTGAACGCCCTCGATATCGCCATGGTCCGCCGGGACTTTGGCAGCGCCGGCGACACCGTCCTCATCGAGCAACGGCTCTACGGCTGGGAGACCAGCGCCCACGCCTTCTGCGACGGCAAAACCGCCGTGATGATGCCCTTCGCAACGGACTACAAACGCGCCGGAGACGGCGACATCGGCCTGAACACCGGCGGGATGGGCGCCTACAGCCCTTCGCTGCAGGTTGAGCCGGGCCTCGCGGCGACCATCCACGCCGATGTCGTGGACAAGGTACTGGCCGGGATGGCAGCCGCCGGCATGCCCTTCAACGGCACGCTCTACCCGGGCATGATGATGACGGCCGACGGCCCGTTCGTGATCGAGTTCAACGCGCGCTTCGGCGACCCGGAAGCCCAGGTCACGCTTCCACGCCTCGAAAATGACCTCTTCGAGGTGTGTGAAGCCGCGGCGCTCGGCAGGCTCTCCGAAGTCGATGTCCGCTGGTCGCCCGACCCGGCCGTCGCCGTCGTCCTCGCGAGCGGCGGCTACCCCGCCACGTACAAGCTCGGCTACCGCATCGAGGGACTGGACGACCTCGACCCCGGCGTCGTGGCCTTCCACGCGGGCACGAAGGACGACCCGCGCGGAATCGTCACGAACGGCGGCCGTGTGCTGACAGTCATGGCGCGCGGCAAGACGCTCGCCGAAGCACGCATGCGCGCCTACGACAACGCGGCGCGCATCCACTTTGCGGACATGTTCTACCGCAAGGACATCGCTTCCGAGGCAGCCGTATGACGAACCCCCTCGTCGCCATTCTCATGGGCTCCGCGAACGACGAACCGCTGCTTGAACCAACGAAGACCGTGCTCGAATCGCTCGGCATCCCATTCGTCGTCCGGGCGATGTCGGCTCACCGCACACCCGACAAGGTGCGCGAGTTCGCCAAGCGCGCCGAAAGCGACGGCTTCGAAGTGCTCATCTGCGCCGCCGGCGGCGCGGCCGCACTCCCGGGCGCCGTGGCCGCTCACACGACGCTTCCCGTCATCGGCGTTCCACTGGCATCGAGCGAGGTGCCCGGCGGGCTTGACGCCGTCTACGGAGTGCTCCAGATGCCGCCCGGAGTGCCTGTCGCGGCAGTCGCCGTCGGCGCGTGGGGCGCGCGCAACGCCGCCTACCTGGCGGCGTCCATCCTCGCTCTCAAGCACCCCGAGATTCGCGAAGCCTACAAGGCCTTCCGCGACAAGCAGTCCCAGGGCTAACGGCTACGCGCGCTTCCGCGGACAAGCAGTCCCAGGTCTAACGGCTACGCGCGCTTCCGCGCCACCCAGACCTGCTCCTTGCCATACGCCGGCGGCGACTTCTTGTAGTCGGAATACTCAGCTTCGACTACGAAGCCGCACAGTTCGAGCAGATAGCGCATCTCGTAGCGGTAAATCCAGCGCATGCGCAGCGTCTCCTCCTCCTCACGCAAGACTGTCCCGTCGCGGCCAACCTCCGAGAACCTGTGAAGCTCTTCCAACACCTGTTCCACGAGGTCATACGTTCGCGCAACGGACTGGACGCGCACGAGATTCCACGAGACCGGATGCGGAAAATGGCCCAGGTCCTGTGTGTTCCCCGGGGCTGAATCAGCCATGATCGTCTCAAGTAACGGGTCGAAGAGGTCCATCGCCAGCACTCCGCCCGGCACGAGATGCTCGTGCACCGCTTCCAGGCATCGCCGCTGGTCTTCGCGGCGCGTCAACATTTGGAAAGACCGGAAGGCGATGATCGCCGTCGCGAAACGGCGCCCGAGGTCGAAGCTGGACATGTCGCCACTTGCGAGTGTCACCCTGGCCCGGACGTCGTCGAGCTTCTCAGCCAGCCGCTCAGCGGCGATTTCGAGCATCGCCGGAGAGCGGTCGAGCCCGGTGATCTCGAATCCCGCCTGGGCGAACGGGACGAGCAGCCGTCCCGCTCCGCAGCCCAGTTCGAGCACCGGCCCAGGTAGGCGGTGCGCGAGTTCCAGGTAGAACTCGAAGTCCCCCTGCAGGGCCTGATTGAGGGCCGCGCGCTGCGCGTAGGTCTCAATCTGCAGGCCCCGTCGTTCGTAGAAACCGGCCGTCACCTTCTGAGTCTAGCGCCGAACCGCCGAGCTAGAGCTTCCGGGCCTTCACAGCCGTCCCGTAGGCGCAGATCTCCGTCCAGGTGCTGCCCATCTCGGATGTATCAAAGCGCATGGCGACGATCGCGTTCCCGCCCTTGGCCTCGGCCTCGGCCACCATCCGTTCGATCACCTGCTGGCGGCTGTCGGTCAGGGCCTGGGTCATACCCTTCAGCTCGCCGCCGAACAGCGACTTCATTCCTGAACCAATCTGCGAGCCGATGTTCCGTGACCGAACGGTGAGTCCGAACACCTCGCCGAACACCTCGGTGATCTCCCATCCCGGCAGGTCATTGGTGGTCGCAATCAGCATCTGTGCACCCCTAAACAGCTTTCAATCTTGCTCGATTCAGCAGCAGCTACACTGTACCTGTGAACCAGACGGAAATGCTCCTCGCCCGCGCCCGCAACGACGCCGACCGCAGGCTTATCGAGTTCGGCCACGACCCCTGGCTCGTGGAGTGGTTCCTTACGCTCACGCCTTCGCAACGGCTTCAATATGCCCAGGGCTGGGCTGGAGTGGCCCTGAAGCGCCGAGCTGAGCTTGGCATCTCCTGATCAGGCGCAACCGCCGGACTACCTCGGCATCCTCACACTACTGACTGCTCGCTCGATTCACTTCGTGGTAATTGGGGGGATTGGAGCGCTCCTCCAGGGCGTCCCTCTCCTGTCGTTCGATGTCGACGTCGTGCCAGAACCGTCGGATGAGAACCTCACCCGCCTGTCGAAGGCGCTCGTCGAGATGCAATCGGAGGTTCTCTACGCCGGCCGTGTGATCGACCTGGAAGACGGCGAGTGGCTGCGAGCCGCCGCGACCTGGAACTTTTCTACCAGCCGGGGACGATTCGACATCCTCTTCGCCCCGCATGGGGTTGCGAGCTATTCGTCACTGGCCGCAGCGTCGTCGTGGATCGAAATCGGGCCGAACCTCGTGGTCTCTGTTGCGTCCGTGAACGACCTGATAGCGATGAAAGAGTCCGCCAACCGCCAGAAGGACCAGCAAGCACTCGAGATTCTCCGCTGGCTCCGGGACCGCGACCAGCCTTCCCCCTGAACAGTCGAACCTAGTACCCGCGCCCGCTATCATTTCTGCGTGATCCCCCGCTATTCCCGGCCCGAAATGGCAGCCGTCTGGCACGACCAGAACAAGTACCAGCGCTGGCTCGATGTCGAGGTCGCCGCTTGCGAAGCCTGGGCTGACCTGGGCCAGATACCACACGAAGCCGCCGCCAAGATCCGCCGGGATTCTGGCTTCGATCTCGACAAGATCAACGACTACATCGCGATCACTCATCACGACGTCACTGCCTTCCTCCGCTCCGTCCAGGAATCGCTCGGTGAGGAGGGCCGTTATGTCCACTTTGGCCTCACCAGCTCCGATGTCTGGGACACCGCAACCGGGCTCCAGCTGCGTGATTCCGCCGATCTCCTCCTCGGGGGCATCGACCGCCTTTCGGCCGTTCTCGAACGCCAGGCCGTCGCCCACCGCGACACGCTCTGCGTCGGCCGCACGCACGGCGTCCACGCCGAGCCGACCACTTTTGGGCTCAAGCTCGCCGTCTGGGTCGATGAGATGCGCCGCAACCGCAAGCGCCTCGAAGAAGCCCGCGCGGCGATCGCCGTCGGGGCGATCAGCGGCACCGTGGGCACGCACGCCTCCGTCCCCCCGGCGCTAGAAGAGATCGTCTGCAAGAAGCTCGGCCTCGGCATCGAAGCCGCCTCCACGCAAATCATCCAGCGCGACCGCCACGCCCAGTTCGTCACTACGCTCGCGATCGTCGGCGCCTCGCTGGAAAAGTTCGCCACCGAGATTCGTGCCCTCCAGAAGACGGAAGTGCGCGAAGCGGAGGAGCCCTTCGACGAAGGCCAGACCGGGTCGAGTTCCATGCCCCACAAGCGCAACCCGGAGCTGTGCGAGCGCGTTGCCGGCCTGGCTCGTGTGCTCCGCGGCTACGCGGTCACGTCGATGGAGAACATCGCTCTCTGGCACGAACGCGACATCAGCCACTCTTCCACCGAGCGCATCGTCTTCCCCGATGCCACCCTCGTCCTCGACTACGCTCTCCACATTTTCACCGGCGTGATGGACCGGCTGACCGTCTTCCCCGAGCACATGCGCGAGAACCTCGAGCGCTCGTATGGCCTCGTCTTCTCGCAGCGCGTGCTCCTGGCGTTGATCGAGACAGGGCTGAGCCGCCAGGCGGCCTACGTCATCGTGCAGCGCAACGCGATGATTGCGTGGAAGCAGCGGACGTCGTTCCTCGATCTGCTTCTGGCCGACGCGGAAGTCACGTCGCGCATTCCCGAATCGGAGCTGCGTGAGCTGTTCGACTACAGCTTCTACTTGACGAACATTGGCGCGACATTCGAGCGCCTCGGTCTGTGACCGCCCCGTCGTCGGAAGCTGAGGTCCCACCCCCGCCACCTCTGGCCGTCAAGCCGCCGCGGCTTTTTCGCCGGGCTTACAACGTTCTCCGCTCCGAACCGAAGGCCACGCTGCTGCCGCTGCTGGTCACTCAAATTCCGCTCGCGCTCGGGGCCGCGGCCGCCTACTTCGTCCTCTTCTTCCACGTTTATGGCGATGTGGCGTTCGATTCCTTCGAGCCGCTCCGCACCGGACCCGACGGTCTCAAGCTCTCGCTCTTCGTTGTGAACGCTATCTACCTGCTCTTCACGGCAGTTGGGCTCTCAGCCACCATCACCGCCGTCAACGCCGTTCTCGCCGGGCGCCCACTCGGACTCGCCTCCGCACTCGACCCTTCATTCACGCGTATGGGCGGCCTCCTCGTCCTGGGAGTCGTCTTCCAGGTGATGTTCGCGCTGACGATCGCCGGCGTGGTTCTTCTGCTTTATGTCATCCTTCGCTTCGGTCTGGCGTTCCACGTTTACATGC
>JBGOVF010000351.1:0-3605 GCA_041477975.1 Tepidiformaceae bacterium | reverse complement strand
GAACTCGTAGGTCAAGAACACCGCCCGTCCCGAGCGGCCCTTGTCCACCACGTGCTCGGTCATCTTGTACACACGGCCGAGCATGAGTGGCGCCCGCATCACGAGCGCGTGCCCGGCCCACATGCCCGGCTGGCGCACGCCGTCGAGCTCGAGCCGAATCGTGCGGCTCACCTCGAGGGCAATCCGGGGCAGGCGCTCCGGCGGGACGACCGGCCCGCCCCACGGCGATGCCGTGCGGTACCAGGCAGAGTCTTCGCCGGAGCCCCGAAGCAGCGACTCGATGTCCACTGGAGTCACGGAGAAGGCGCCACCGCGCAGTTCGGCGCCTATCCCAACTCGAGGCAGCACGGTCGCGTCGGCGGTGGCGGTATCCCGCCAAGGGAGAGTGTTTCCCACTCCCGCGCGACCGGAGCAGCAGAGCCGGCCGTCCCGAGTCTCGACGCGCAGCGATAGCGCGTCGCCGGCGGGCTCCGCAACGGCGCGCACTTCGTCGTCCGTGTAGACCGGCGAGACGAAGGTAAGGTCGTACCAGCCGCCTTCGAAAAGACCCTTGCCGAGGACGGCAATCGCGCCTTCGAGTGCCACAGTGCCAACCACGCTGCCCGGCACGAAACCGCCCCGAAACCCAAGGCCTCGAGCCGCGGAGTCATCGTGGATCGAGCCCTTGCTGTCGGCCGAGATGTTCCCGAGCTGGCGCCATTCACCGGTGTAAGTCGTGGCTGTCGTCATCGTCGCACCCCCGTGGGCTCCGACCGTCCGGTTATGCCCCGCTTGCGGAGTGAGGCGATAGCGCGCTCAGAGACGCCGGCTTCGCGAAGGACATCATCGGTATGTTCGCCCGGCGCCGCCACCGAGGCGAGACGCGGGGCCGGGCTCGCGAACGGCAAGCGTGGCACCGGGACCTCCCGCTCGCCGACGGCCAGCGTTTCGAACGCGCCACGCGCCTGGGCCTGCGGCGAGTCAACCACCGCGAAGGCATCGTGGATGGGCGCGAAGGTGTAGCCCATCTTCGCGGCCTCGCCGAACCACTCGTAGCGGGGCTTGCTGGCGAGCGAGGCGCGGTACCGGGGCTCGATCTCGTGCCACCGGTCCACCTGGGTGCGCGCCTCGTTCCACGGCCTCGCCGCGAACTCTTCCAGTCCGAGGAACACCGCGAATGGCTCCCAATCCGCGTTGAGCGCGAGCACGTAGAGCCAGCCATCAGCGGTCATGACCGTGTGCGGGAACCCCTGGCGGCCGGCGCCGCGTTCCTCGCGCGCCATCCCGTGGCCGCTGTACGCCCACTGCTGGATATGGCGCGCCCAGTGCTGCATCCACGCCTCTTCCATCGAAACCTCGACGTGCGCGCCCCGCTCATTCCCCAGCCGCACACCCATCACGCCGGCGAGCGCGGCCGTGGCCAGGTGCAGGCCGGCGATGAAGTGCGCCGCCGCCCCGTACACGCGCAACCCCGGCTCGCCCTCGAACCCCGTGGAGCTAACGATGCCGCCCATCGCCTGGACGATCAGCTCGGAAGCCTGCCAGTTGGCGCGCGGACCAGAGAGTCCGAACGGCGAGGTGCTGGCAACGACCAGGTCCCTGTTTGCCCGCCGCAGGCGGCGGTATGACGCCCCTACGCCCTCGAGTCCGCCGTGCCCGAGGTCCTCGATCACAACGTCCGCATTGCGAGCCAGGCCAACGAACGCGGCGGCGCCGGCACGCGTACGTAGCTCCAAACTCGCCCGGCGCTTGCCGCGGAGCAGGTACGCCTCGGTCGCTTCGTCGATGGTGACCGTCGGCTCGGCCTGGAACGAACCGCCGTCGGGCGGTTCTATACGAACCACGTCGTAGCCGAGCGCCGCGAGCAGCATCCCGCCGAACCCGGCGGCCGGGCCTCCCGCGATTTCGAGCACTTTCACGACCGCGTGTCTCTCGCAAGGCCGAGTCGCTCGCCTGCATCCGCATCGACCTTCGTGCCCGGCGGCGGGTTGCGGTCGCCGACGAGCAGCTCGCCGACATCGAGCAGCGCGCCCTCTTTCGCGAGTCGGCGCACCTCGGCCACCGGCGTTCCCAGCCAGCGCTTCAGCACACGCCGGTTGTCGGCGCCGGTGAACCGGAAGTCGCTGAGCTTCGCGCGCTCGAAGCCATCCGCGATCCACGGGTTCGCCAGGTGCGGGTGAGCCATGTAGCCGATGATCGGCGCCTCGTGCTCGACGCGCTGGAACGCGCCCCGGGCCGCCAGGTGCTGGTCGAAGTGCGAGTCCTCCGGCCGCCGCACCGGGCCAGCGGCGATGCCTTTCGTCTGGAGTGTGGAAGTGAGCGCGTCCTTGTCGAACTGCGTTGTCCAGGCAGCGAGGGTTGCGTCGATGTCGTCGGGCTCCCGGCGCCGTCCTTCGGCAGTCTTCAATTCGGGCCCCGTGAAGTCCTCGAGGCCAGACAACTGAGCCAATGCCGCCCACTGCGCGTCATCCTCAACGCTGATCGCTATCCACTGATCGTCGCCACGGCACGGATAGACGCCCTGCGGGGCGAAGCACGCATCCCGGTTGCCCGGCCGCTCCGGCGCCCTCCCGTTCAAGTGCGCACCAGCTATGGCCCCGCCGAGCAGCGTCGTGATCGACTCCGTCATCGAAAGGTCGATGACCTCGCCCTTGCCCGTGCGCTGGCGACGCTCGAGCGCGGCGAGGATCGCGAGCGTCGCGAAGCGGCCGGATAGCTGGTCCGCGAAGACGCCGCTGCCGATGCGCACGGGCTCGTCGCTTTCGTTCCCCATCAGCGAGTTGAGCCCGCCCGCGGCCTCGGTGCTCGGCCCGTACGCCGGGTAGGCCGCCCACGGCCCGGGCGTCCCGTAGCCGGTCAGCTGCAACACGATCAGGTCCGGTTTGATCGCCAGCAGATCCTCCGGCGAGAGCCCGAACCCGGCCATCACGTTCGGCGTGAAGTTATGGCAAACGATGTCGGCCTGCGCCACGAGATCCCGCGCGATGGCCCGCCCTTCCTCATTCCGAAGGTTGATGCCCACGCAAGGCTTGGAAAGGAAGACGCCGTCGATGACGGCGATATACGTGCCGGCAGGCCGCGCGGGCCCCGCCACGCGCACCACCTCTGCCCCGAGTTCGGCGAGCGTCCTCGTGCCCGAGGGCAGCGAGAACGCGATTTCGAACGAGAGGACGCGGATCCCGCGCAGTGGGCGGTACGGGCGGCGAGGCATGACCCGGCGATTCTGCCGCGCTGCTCGCAACGGCGCACGCCAACCGCTCAAGTCAGCGGCATATAGTTACGCCCACAAGTCTGCCTGAGCAGGAGCCCACGCCATGGAGTTTCGATTCACGCCCGAAGAAGAAGCGTTCCGAACAGAGGTGCGCTCGTTCATTCGCGAGGAGTTCCCGAAGGTACGCGACGGCGAGTCGTTCACAAAGAAGCTGGCCGAAAAGGGCTGGCTCACCATGTCGTGGCCGAACGAGCACGGCGGGCAGGCGGCCGGGCATATGCGCCAGCTCGTCTACAACGAGGAGATGGCCTACCACCGCGCGCCCGGCCAGACCATGGGCACCGACCGCGTGGGGCCGACGATCATCCTCTTCGGCACCGACGCCCAGAAGGCTGAATTCCTGCCCAGGATCGTG
>JBGOVF010000140.1:0-6459 GCA_041477975.1 Tepidiformaceae bacterium | reverse complement strand
CCGCCGTTGGCCTTCGGCCGGGCCACGCGGACATTCGACCGGAGAGACGGCGTAGTAGGCGGGCGAGTACCAGTCGCTGCACCACTCGTGCACGTTCTCGGCCATGCAGCGCAGGGCGTAGCCGTTGGAGCACTCCTCGCGCGGGACGTGGGGGCCGTCCATCGCATCGAGGATGGCGGCGATGGGGTGATGGCCGCCGAGCCAGGGCCAGTCGCCGCCGGGTAGCCCGCCAAGGGCGGCGAACTCGCGCTCGGCCTCGGTCGGGAGGCGGTACGCAGCGCCGGTGCGGATGGTCAGCCAATCGCAATATGCGCTGGCTTCGAACCAGTTGATGCCCACCACGGGGGCATCGGCGGCGGCAAACCGGTCTTCCGCCAGGAACGGCGGCGGGGTTGCGCTCGTCGCCGCCAGATACGTTGCGTACTGCGCGTTCGTCACGGGTGTGACGGCAGCGCGAAACGGCCAAGTCACCACCCGGTGGGCGGGCGCTTCATCGGCGCGGCTGCCGTCCTTGCCCATGACGAATTCGCCGCCGGGAACGGCCAGGAGGCGGGGGATCGGTAGTGCCATCGGCCGCATGGTAACGCCGACATTGCCGGCCGGTCAGGATCGTTCCGGCATCACGATGGGCGCGTAGTACTTCTTCTCGCGGAGCGCGTCCACTGCTGCCCAGAACTCGGGGCCGCCCGCTTTCAACGGGTGCTCCAGGTTCCACGATTGGCGGCGGATGGCCCAACTGTCGGGGTTGAGCCGCCGCGCGTCGGCAAGGTACGGCTTCGCCGCATCTTCCAGGCCGAGCTCGTACAGGTGCTCGCCCATGCGGAAGTTCGCTGCGGCCAGGGCGCGCTCGTCTGTCGGGCCCTGCATCCTCGCCAGCACGTCGGCCGGGGAGAGCACCCACGGCGATTCCGCCCCCCGCGACACCCAATCGCGCAGGCCGTCGAGGTACGTGCGTCGCGTGTTGCGCAGTTCGTCCAGCGATTCTTTCGGCATCGCGCCGGTCGTGTGGTCCATCGTGCGGAAGGCGTCGTTCGAACCGGCAGGCTCGGGCGGCCGGACGATTCGCCCGTCTTCGTCGATCCAGGCCGCGATTGGCACGTTCGGCATGTCGTAGAGATCGGCCACCAGGTGCTGGCGGTCGATGAGGCACGGGTATTCGGCCTTCGCTGCTTCGATCCATGGCAACGAGGCTTCGACGCCGCGGCTATCGAAGGCGACCGCGATGGGAAGGAAGCCCTTCGGGCCGAGTTCAGCGTAGAGGGCCTGCCACACGGGCAGGTCGAGCCGGCACCCTCACCACGATGCCCACGAGACGAGGAACACCTTGCGCCCGCGATAGTCGCTGAGCGAGTGGCTCACGCCCTTGTAATCCGGGAGGGTGAAATCCGGGGCCTGGAGCGAGCGCAGGTTGGAAGCGCGCACCTCGGCCGATTCGCCGATGAGCCACGTGCCGGTTGGCTCGTCGTGGAGCACGGGCTGGCCGAGGTAGCGGGCAAGGGCTGCGATGTTGAAGCGGCCGTCCCGCACGAACTCCGCTTCGCGGCCGGGCGGAATGGGCACGCAGTGCTCGCCCTGGCAGGCGCCTTCGGGCTTCAATTCCCAGCCGGCCAGGCGTTCGAGGGAATCAACAGGCAGCCACGGCGCGCCGTCGCTTTCGAGCGGCGATATGAGGCCGTTGATGAGGAGTGCGCCAGCCACGTGCGGCACGATACCGGGTGGGAGCGCGCGCGACTACTGGATTGGCGCCGCCGAAGCCCGCGGGCGTGGACGGCGCAGCCACAGGCGTGGCTGGACGCGCTCCCAAATGCGCCGGGCGGGGAGACGGCGGGTTGGGTGAGGCAAGGCTTCCGTGGCTGGAACGAAGCGGGCCATCACCCGGCCATCCGCGTCCAGCGCAAGTGTCATCGCGGCGCGGGCCTCGCGAAGGTGGCGTTCGATCTGGTCGGTCCCGACCTCGATTCGCCAGGGCGAGAGCGTGCGCAGGTTCGGTTTAAGCACGTGCACCGTCGCCTGCCGGGCGACGCTTGCCTCCATCGCATCAGTTGTAGACCGGGTGAGGATGCTGAGGGACTGCCGCAACACTCCCGCGACGGTCCGCGGCCGGCAGTGTTCGGCCGTGGGAGTGAGGTCGATCCCGAGGATCTCGGTGGCGCCCATCTCCAGGGCCGTGACAAGGTCGAGCGAAGCCGTGAGGCAGCCATCGACATAGAGTTCGCCGTCGAGCTCGACCGGTTCGAATACGCCGGGGATCGCGGTCGAGGCCGCGATCGCGGTCGCGAGTGGCCCGCTCCGGAACACTCGCTTGGCGCCGCGGGTAAGGTTCGTTGCGACCACCGCGAACGGCAGTTGCGTCTCTTCGAACGCAGTCCCGGGCACGTGCGCCTCGAGCAGGAACGGGACGATTTCGTTCGGACAGAGCGAGCTCCGGCGCAACGCGTGCCGTGCGAGCCGGAACGGGTTGAGGCGCACGACCTTCATGGCGCCAAGCCCAGCCCAGATTTCAAGGAGCCGTTCGGGCTGATCCGGGTGCATCGCGACCCAGGCGCCGTTGAGCGCGCCAACGCTGGTGCCAACCACGAAGTCCGGCCGGAAGCCGCGCTCGAACGCCGCCTGGATACAGGCCGCCTGGACCACGCCGAAGGCGCCGCCGCCGCCAAGCACCAGCGCTACCTTGCGAGGCTTCACGTCCACGGGGCCCTCCAACTCCGTACCCATCACCAGCTTCTACCACCGAGGGTCGTCGCCATCAGCGTACATCCGCATCGGCACCTTCCCCAATTCCTTACATGGGCGTCGCGAACGGCTGGCCGCCGGGCCCGGAAGTCAGCGTGCGCATAGCCGCGGTCCTGCGCCCCGCCTACCCTGAGTCGATGGAGCCCGTGCGCATCGTCGCCGCAGCCACTGCCCACCCGGCGCACCGCATCTCGCAGGCTGAGGCGGCCCGGCGTGTGGGCGAGTTGGCGGCCGATGGACGGCGGCTGGGCACACTCGCGCGGCGCAAGGTGGCCTCGTTCGCGCGGGCTTCGCAGATTGAGAGCCGGACGCTCGTGCTCCCGGCGGACGAGGTGCAGCGGCTTGGTTCGATCGAACAGCGCAATGCCGTCTACCGGCGCGAAGCGCCGGGACTGGCGTTTCGCGCAGCGACGGCCGCGCTTGGAGAGGCCCCACGAGACGCCATCGGCGCTCTCGTGACATCGTCCTGCACCGGGTACTCAGTCCCGGGCTGGGGCGTGGAGCTGGTCGAGGAGTTAGGGCTCCCGTGCGACGCGGCTCGCCTGCCAATCACGGAATCCGGCTGTGCCGGCGGGGTCGTCGCGCTGGCCCGGGCGGTGGATTACCTGCGGGTGCGCCCGGGAGCGGCGGCGCTCGCGGTGGCGGCCGAGCTCTGCTCGCTCTCGTTTCATTCCGGCGGCGACGAGGGCAACCTGACAGCCAGCCTCATCTTTGGCGACGGCGCCGGCGCGGCGTTGTTGGAGGGCGGCGCCGGCACGGGGTTGGAGGTGATCGATTCGGCGTCCGCTTTGATCCCCGGCACCCGCGACGCCCTGGGCTTCGACCTCACCGATCGGGGTTTCTACCCGGTGTTGACACGCGAGCTGGTCACCATGCTGCCGCCGGCCATGAAGGCAGCCACGGCGCGGCTGTTCTGCAAGCACGGGCTGGAGACGCGTGACATCGGCGCGTGGCTCCTTCACCCGGGCGGCGCGCGCATCCTCTCGGGCATGGAGTTGACGCTGGGGCTCGCTCGCGAGCAGACGCAGTGGTCGTGGGGTGCGATGCGCGAGGCGGGAAACACGTCGTCGGCGGCCATCTTCGACGTGCTCGCGCGCTACCTGGCCGGGCCGCGCCCGCCCGAGCACGCAGTGGTCGCCGCGTTCGGGCCGGGCGTCTCCATCGAACTGCTGCTGGTGCGGCGCGAGTGCTGACGCGCGTCCTCGTCTGCGCGGGCATGGGCGCCGCCCGCCTCGTCGAGCTGGCGTATTCGCGGCGGAACATCGCGGCGGCCGGTGAGACGGCCGAAGGGCCGCTCAGCCGCGGGACCTACCCATTCATCGTGGCGGTCCACACGCTGGCCATCGTGGGCACGCTGCTGAAGGGCCGCGATCGGGCGTCCGCAGCGTGGCTCGCGCTGCTCGTCGCTGCGCAACCGCTGCGGCTCTGGGTGCTCGCGACGCTGGGTGGACGCTGGAACGCCCGCGCGGCCGTACCGGCCGACATGGAAGTGGCGACCACCGGGCCGTACGCCTTCGTGCGCCACCCGAACTATACGGTGGTAGGCATCGAGCTTTTCGCGCTGCCGATGGCGTTCGGTCTGTGGCGGCTGGCGCTGGGCGTGGCAGCCGTGAATTGCGTGCTGGTTGCGCTCCGCCTGCGCGAGGAGGAAGCGGCGTTGGACCGGCTGCCCGGCTATCGGGCGCACTTCGCTGGGAAGAAGCGGTTCGTACCGGGCGTTATTTAGGCGGAGGCTGCCGCACCGGTGGTATATCCTTAGCGCATGGCCATCCACCCACCAAAGGCGAAGCTGCCGCGCCGCCCTTCGTACCTTTCGAAGTATCACGGCCTGCGCATGACCGAAGAGCAGTACCTCGCGCTGCCCGAAGAGAAGCCGTACCTGGAATACGTCGACGGAGTTGCGTTGCAAAAGCCTATGCCTAACAGCCAACACGGAGACCTTGTCGGACGAATCACCTACTTCCTTGGCGGGTATGCCGAACTCCACGGGGGGAAATACAGGCCCGAGGCTCGCGTGGCCCTCGGCCTTGCCCCGAACTACCGCCTTCCAGATACGGCCTACTGGGCGCCCGGCCGCCTTTCGGGCGATGACAGCCTGCCGACGCTCGCGGTCGAGGTGCGCTCGCCGGACCAAACGCTCGATGAACTCCGGACGAAGTGCCGCTTCTACCGGGCCAACGGCGTCGATGTTTGTTGGCTCGTCGATCCAGCTTCGCGCACCGTCGAGGTCTTCGAAGGCGCGCGCGATGCTGACCGGCTGCCGGCCGAAGGAACGCTGGAGTCCCCGCTCCTGCCGGGCTTCTCCGTGCCGCTAGCCAAACTCTTCGCTGTTCTCGACGGCTAAGCTCCTCCCGGAGACCCCATGACCTTCGACGCTTACATTGGTATGCAGCACGAGGAGAGCGACGACGGCAGCGTGAGCGCCCGCGTGAGTATCGAGCTGCACCACTGCAACCCGACCGGCAACATCAACGGCGGCGTCTTTCTCACGATGGCCGACAACGTCTCGACCGGCGCCGCCAATCGCGCCTATTTCGCGAAAACGGGCGAGCGGAAGTTCATGGTCGGGGTGGACCTGCATGCGGTGATGCTCGCCAACCAGCAGGGCGGGACCGTGCGTGCTGTGGCCGCCCCTGTGCGGGTGGGCCGGCGTATCACGGTCATCCGTACGCAGGTATGGGGGGACGACGACCGGCTGCTTGCCGAGGTGACTACTACGCACGTGCCGATGTCGTAGGGGGCCGGTCAGCGGCGCAGGCTCAATCCGAGCGTGGCTACGATCGCCGCCGGCACTGCGATCTCGGCCACGACACTGTTGCCGAAGTTGGCGAGGAGGGCGGCCAGCGCGAGCGTGAGGAGCACGCCCCAGGCGAGCGTGAGCGAATCGCCGACGATGAAGTCCCACCAGAAGAGCCCGAACGCCTTGATGTACTTCACGCGGCGGTTGCGGCCTCGCTCTTCATTCCAGCGAACCCGCTGGGCCGCAGTGCCCGCACGAGCACGAATGCCACGGCCGCATAGAGTACGGCGAGTGCGGGGATGGCCACGTCGCTGCCGGACCATTCGATGCCCACGCCTTCGCCCACCCAGAACGTGCCGAACGCGCTCAGCAGCAGGCCAACGGCGAATTTGATCGCGTTTTCTGGCACGCGGCTCAGCGGGCGGTGCACCAGCAGGCCCACGCTAACAACGAGGACGAGCCCGGTCGCCGCCCCAGCGATCGGGATGTCGAACCGGCCATCGTTTGTACCGAACGTGAGGACGATGAAGGCGACCTCCAGTCCTTCGAGAAACACTCCTTTGAACGCGACCGTGAAGCCGGTCCAATCGAAGGCGGTTCGCTCGCGGACCGCCCTTTCCAGGTACTCCACTTCGTTTTCGTAGATCTGGGCCTCATCGTGTTTGGCTTTGAGGCCCGAGGCGCGGAGGATCGCCTTGCGCAGCCACTGCAGCCCGAAGATGAGCAAGAGTGTGCCGATGACAATGCGCAGCCCGTCGATCGGAAGGATCGTCAGCGAGGGGCCGAGCGCCGCGACGACGGCCGCCAGGGCGAGAAAGCCACAGCCGACACCGATGAGCGCCGGCCGCCAACTGCGCGTCACGCCGACGGCGAGGACGATCGTCAGTGCCTCCACCATCTCGACGCTAGAGGCGAGGAAGGCCGCGAGAAACTGGAACAGGTTGGCCGCCATTGTTACCGCCGGGGGTGGAATTCGGCGCGATCAT
>JBGOVF010000318.1:0-3780 GCA_041477975.1 Tepidiformaceae bacterium | reverse complement strand
CCTCGGGATTGTCTTGTTGCGCCTCGATCAGGTCGACGAGGAACGCGATGCGGATTTCGAGTTCACCGGCCGCTCGCTCGAAGGCAGCCGGGTCGTCTTCGGCGGCGGGGTCCGCCAGGCTCCAATGGATGGTGGTGGGCCGGCCCGGAAATCCTGGACAGATTTCCCGCACCCGGTCGCAAAGCGTGATGACGTAGTCGAAGTCAGTCCCGGCGAACTCGGCCAGGTGCTTCGAGCGCTTCCCCGAAATGTCGAGGCCTCGCGCCGCCATCACACCAACAGCCTCCGGGCGGAGCGGCTTCGGGTGACTGCCGGCGCTGGATGCCAGGCCTGCCGGGGCGGCCCGCCGCGTGAAAATGGCCTCCGCCATCTGCGAACGGGCACTGTTGCCGGTGCAAAGGAAGAGCACAGAACAGGGCCGGACGAAAAGCGGCCGGCCGGCCACATCGCCGCGACCGTGGGGGCCCAGGCCAGGGTGGAGTGCGGCGCCCGCGGCCGATAGCAGCTCGGCGCACTTCGCCAGGTTCGCGGTGTAATACGTGTCGCGCCCGTCCGCCGCGCTTCGCCGCATCGCGACCAGTTGCGCGTCCCGTAGTCGGCCGAGGTGGTACGAGACCAGGCTCTGCCGCTCGCCACTCAGCGCCGTCAGTTCGCGGACCGGACGGTCGCTACGCGACAGCGCCGACAGCAGCTGCCAGCGAAGGGGATTCGCGGCGAGTTCCAGGAACGGAGGCGGTGCGGGCACCGAACCGGACTGCATGTGGCGACATTACATCAATTCTGTTTGATGGATCAAGCGGCGGGCTCTCCGGGACCCTTTCCTCTTCGCTCTTCGCTCTTCGCCTCTATCATTCGCCCCACCAACGCAATTCGAGGGGACAGATGAAGGATTTCAAGGACAAGGTGGCCGTCGTCACGGGCGCGGCCAGCGGCATTGGCCTGGCGATGGCCGAAAAGTTCGCCGCCGAAGGCATGCAGGTCGTGATGGCCGATATCGAGCCCGAGGCCCTCTCCATCTCCTCCGAGGGGCTGAAGCGCAAGGGCGCCTCCATCCTCGCCAGCCGCGTCGACGTGCGGAAGCCCGAGGAGGTCGAGGCGCTCGCGAAAAAGACCGTCGACACCTTCGGCGCGGTCCACGTCCTCTGCAACAACGCCGGCGTCGAGGTCATCGGCGCCACCTGGGAACACACGCTCGCCGACTGGGAGTGGGTCATCGGCGTGAACCTCTGGGGCGTCATCCACGGCGTCCGCGCCTTCGTCCCGCGCATGCTCGAACAGGACAGCGAGGCGCACATCGTCAACACGGCTTCGATGGCTGGCCTCACCACGGCGCCGTTCATGTCGGTCTACGACGTGACGAAGTTCGGCGTCGTCGCGCTGTCCGAATCCCTCTATAAGGACTTCCTCGCCACCGGGAAAAAGGTCCGCGTCTCGGTCCTCTGCCCGGGCCTGATCAACACGAACATCATGAACTCCTCCCGCAACCGCCCCCAGGACTTCAAGGAGAGCGGCAAGTTCGGCGAAATGGCCCAGCAGTTCCGCCGCAACCTCACGGCGGGCCTCGCCACCGGCTATCCGCCCTCCTACGTCGCCGACATGGTCTTCGAAGGCATCCGCGACGAGAAGTTCTACATCGTCCCCTCGCAAATCAAGGACAGCATCAAGCGCCGCGTCGAACAGGTGCTCGCCGAGGAAAACCCGACGCTCGCGTAGCGGGGGCGTCAGGCATCAGGTATCAGCCGTCAGGAGACGGACCGCCGGGCCGCCGGCATAGTAGCCGCCGGCAGCAGCCAGCCGGCGACGCACCTGAACACGCCGCGCGGATCGGTACGCCGAGCGCGAGCGAGGGCGTCGGTCGGATAGTAGCGGCTGACAGCAGTCAGCCGGCGACGCACCTGAACACGCCACGCGGATCAGTACCCCGAGCGTGAGCGAGGCTGTCGGGTGGATAGTCAGCCGGGCGAACGCTCGCTCCTCTCTGCTACTCCCGCCTGCTAGATTCGCCTCTGCCGCTCCGATTGGGAGCGCGATGCCAACTACGGTCCCGAGCGCAGGATCGCGGGAAGGCCGGTTGCCCACAAATCCGGAACGGCAAGCTCGGCCGGAAACAACGAAAGAAGCATCGAGTAATCACTCCAAACGCCCCCTAACCTGCCCCCTCCGTAGACGCCGATAACCGTTGCCCCTCGTGTGACCCGCGATCCGACCGCAATGTCACTGGCAAGGCTCGAATCCGGCGCCACGATCAGTTCCGCAATCGCACCCGAATCGGGCGTGATTTGGACGTACCGGTACGCCCCGAACGAACCCGCGGTGAAATCTCGTAACGCCGTAACTGTCCCGTTAATCGGCGAAACTATTCGCGCGCCCCCGGCAAGGACCAGCCCCGCGTACTGGCCCCTCACCCCCGTCGGCGGAAACTTCAGCGATACGATGTCGGCCGCCCGGGCCACTGGGAGGAGCGGCTTGCCTTCATCGCGAGGAGTCAGTTCGGATGCCGCAATCGAGTGATAGAGCGGTCCGGGCGTGGCGGTAGCCACTGGCGTAACGGCCACGGTTGGGCTGGCCGCGGCGGGCGTTGTCAGCGGCTGCGTGGTTGGCGCAGGCGAGGGCGCCTGAGTCGGGGCTTGCGTACCCGGCTGGCCGCTGGTTCCCGAGGAGCAGGCCGCCAGGAGTGCGACGGTCGCCGCCGCCAGGCTGAGGACCACCATTCCGCGTTGACGGATTCCGGCTGCGACTGGAGCTTCCATGCGGGGACATTAGGCGGGCGTGGCGCCGGGCCGCATCGGCTGAAATGCCCACGTTCGAGAGCGCGTTGGCACGGACTATGCAGTCGTGGTGTCAGTCCCGGCGGTGGCTCGCGTGGTAGGCGGCGGACTGGGCGCGGTTCTGGGTGCCCAGCTTCGCATAGATGTTCGCCAGGTGACGGGCAACGGTGCGCTCGCTCAGTCCGAGCCGCTGCGCAATCTCTGCGTTCGTTCGGCCCGTTGCGACAAGGGCGAGGACCTGGTTCTCCCGCCCGGTTAGGCCGTCGTGGCCTCCATTCCTGCGATCGGCCGGGGGGAGCGCCTCTGGGGCGTGGTCGAGCAGGAACTCGTGCAATGCCTCCATCGCGGGAGCAAGGTTCGCGCCGACCGGGGAGGATTCCGTGCCCGGCAGCCGAAGCCGCAGCGCTCCGGGGAGGAGCGCTGCAACGTGCTCTCGTTCGACGTCCTCGGGATAAGGCGAGCGAGTTTCGAGCAGCAAGGTCGGAACGCTCAGGCTGCCCACGAACCGCTCAGTCTCGTGGTGGCGTACATCCCTCATCATGACCATGTGGTCTTCGGGCGACGGCAGGCTTGTCAGGAGCGTCGGTGAGTTGGCGGCCGCCGTGTCGCCGTTGCCTAACTGAACCACCCGTGCTGCGAGTTCCCGGGTGATACCGGCCGCCCCTACCGCTCGTTGGGCCCCATACGGCCCGTCCGTCCAGACCGGGTTCCAGAGCACGAGGGCAGCGACGCGCTCATGCTGCCGCACCGCGTAACGCACTGCGGTGGGCCAACTGAAGAACTGTCCCCAGAGCACGAATCTGCCCACGCCCGCGCCTTCAATCACCGCATCGAAGTCAGCTTCGACGTCGTCCATCGTCCAGGACTTGAGCCCACGCGTCGAGCGGCCATATCCGCGGCCGTCGTATTCGACCAGCCGGAACATCTCGTCGCGCGCGGCTGCGAACGGTCCGTATACCGGGCTTTCGCGAGGAGTCATCCCCCCGAAGGCGCCAGCCATCTGGACGAGCGG
>JBGOVF010000406.1:0-3208 GCA_041477975.1 Tepidiformaceae bacterium | reverse complement strand
GTCCAGAGCCGCCATGTCTCGTACATCGTGGAACACGCGCGCGAGCACGAGGTCAGCACCCTCGATGTCACGCAGGAGGCGGAGGACGCGTGGGTGGACACCGTGATCAAGGCCTCCGTTGCGAGCGTGAGCTTCCTCGAGTCATGCACGCCCGGCTATTACAACAACGAGGGCCAGCCGAACGGCGAGCTCATCCGCCGTAACGGGACCTATGCGCCGGGCATCATGGCCTTCTCCAAAGTGCTGGATGACTGGCGCGCGGAAGGGAACCTCGCCGGGCTGGAGTTCGCCCGGAGCATGTAGCTCCCCGCGCGGTGACCATCCGTTCGGCACCGCCGCGTTACGGCTCCCGGCCCGCGCCTCGGAGATACACGAACCAATAGACGCCCGCGACCAGCACGCCGCCGCCGATGATGTTGCCAATCGTCACCGGCAGCAGGTTGTTCGCCAGGAAGTCGTACCAGGTAAGGTGCGAAAGGCCCTCATCGGGCAGGCCGGAAGCCGAGACAGCCTTCGGCTCGTGCTTGAGGAACAGGCCGAGCGGGATGAAGTACATGTTCGCAACGCTGTGTTCCAAACCCGCCGCGACGAAGGCCGTGATCGGGAAGACGATACCGATGACCTTATCGAGGTTGTTCCGGGCGCTGAACGTGAGCCACACGGCAAGGGTGACCAGTACGTTGCAGAGCACCCCCAGCATCACAGCATGGCCGAAGCCCAGGCTCGTCTTCGCGTCGGCAATCTTCAGCGCGGTCCCGCCGGCGGCCGCGCCATCTGATTCCCATTGCCCGGACGCGTAGACCGCCCCGGCCGTTACGACCGCGCCCACGAAGTTCCCGCTGTAGACCAGCAGCCAGTTGCGGAGCAGCCGTGCGGTTGAAACACGCCGACTCGCCCAGGCCATGACAATCAGCATATTCCCGGTGAAGAGTTCGGCGCCGCCGATGATTACCAGCACGAGGCCCAGGCTGAAGGCCACGCCTCCGAGCAGGCGAGTTGGCCCGTAGCCGGCCGTGCTTTCGGTGATCACCACCGTGAAAAAGAGCGCCCCAAAGGCGATGAAGGCCCCGGCCATGCACGCCAGGACGAACGTCGTTACGGCGTCGAGGCCGGCCTTTTGCTCTCCGGCACCCTCGCAGCGTTCGGCCATCTCAGGGGGGAGGAGCGGGTCGAACGTCGGTCCGGGGGCATCGTGCATCGTCAACCACTCTCCGCGATGCGGCGCGTGAGGACACGGCCTACCAGCACCATGTGTGGCGGCCGACCGGCCGTAGGAGCATTGAATCCAGCTGCGGGCTGGCCGAGCCCGGCGTTCGGTGGGGAGCGATGCGGCGATCATCGAGGCAGTCCTTGCCTTCACCGCGACGATGAACATGACAGTCACGGGCGAAGGCGTCGAATCGGAATCGCAAGCGGCGCAGTTGGGGTCGATGGGCTGCCATCACGCCCGGGGTTTCCTCTTCTCACGGCCCGTGCCCGGCGACCAGGCCAGGCTCTTCCTCCAGCGTTCGTTTCGCCGCGCCGCTGCCGCCTGAATCACGCGTTCGCCCAACGCCCCTTTCAAGTCCAACCGGGCCGACCTCGCCACCGCCGGCGTGCTCCAGCGCACTATGACCCCGGCCCGGTCCCCGTCTCGGTCCCGTGGTAGATGCGCGTCACCGGCGCGTTGTGCCCATCGCTGACGGTGACGGTGACAGTGAACGGGTGATTCGTACCGGGGTGCGGGCAGTTGTCCGGCGGAAACTCCAGGTGGCTCCACGTCGCTTTGTTCCCACTGCTTGTCTTCACACCGCAATCCGGGCCGGAGTCCACGGCGAACGTCCAGACGTAGGTGAGCTGATCGCCTTCCGGATCAGAGGCTGTGACCGTGTAGGTGGTCACCGGCACCACGAGCTCGGCGTGGATCGGGCCCACGTTCGGCGGCAGGTTGATGGTCACCTTCGTGGGCGTAGGTGTCGGTGTGTTCGTGGGGGTATTCGTCGGCGTGTTCGTGGGGGTATTCGTCGGCGTCGGCGTCACCACGATTCCCGGCGACGACGCGGCAGGGGGCTGGGCCCCCGCGGGTGACGATCCAGCCGGTGGCGACACCGCGCCGGGAGACGGCCCGGCCGGAGGTGAGACAACTCCCGGCGAGGACCCGCCCAGCGGCGACGAGCCCCCCGGCGCTGCCGAGGGGGCCGAGACTGGAGACGCCGGCGGGGCCGGCGATGGCGATGGCTGCAGGACAGCCGGGCTTTCCGCGGCTGAGACCGGCGTCTCGTCAGTGCTCGTGCCGCTGTCACCTCCGCCCAGGACGATGAGCGCGAGCGCTATCCCGCCCAAGAGGACCAGGACGAAGATGGCGACAAGCGGCCAGCGAAGGCAGCCGCGCCCTGCGATCCCGCCGCCCGTGAGCGTCTCTTCCGGCCGCTTGCCGGGCCGGTCGTCCGGCTGCCCGCCGTCGGTGATGCCAGGCTGCGGCGGTTGCTTGCCGGGGCGGTCGTCGGGCTGGCCACCGTCGGTGATGCCCGGCTGCTCCGGCCCCTTTCCGGGCCGGTCGTCAGGCTGTTGGCCTCCGTCGGTGATGCCCGGCTGCTCCGGCTGCTTCCCCGGACGGTCGTCAGGCTGCTCGCCCCCATCCGTTATGCCCGGTTGCTCGGGCTGCTTGCCGGGCCGCTCCTGAGGCTGCTCGCCGCTTTGGCCTGACGCCTCTGGTTTGTCGGGCCGGGGCGATGCGGCCGGGCCTGGTGGGCTCGATGGACTCGTGGATGCTCGCGGCGCTGAGGTCAGCCGCCGCGGCCGGCCGGTGCCGATGTCCCGCTCCGGCGCGAGCAAGTTAACCGCGTCAGCTACCGACCCGAAGATGCCGAACCGCCGCGTCTTCTCGTACCGGTCCAGGCGTGCGCCCGGTGGGAACGCGAGCGCGCGGGCGAAGTCACGGTCGTAGTGGCCGCGGTCGAGCGCATCCAGGCACGCATCGAGGTCGCCAGCCGGGACGGACACGAAGACCTGGCGGTTAAGGGACGAGACACGGAAGACGGCGAAGTCCCAGCGGGCGATCGCCGGCTCGACGCGGAACGATGGCCGCTGAACCGGGCGGAGAATGCGGCCATGCACGGAAGCCGGCGCCGGCGAGGTGTGGGTGCGCCCCGGCGGCAGTTCGCCCTCTACCCCGAGCGGGAGGGCGCCGGAGACGATGGCATCGACCAACGCGAGGTCGGCTTCGGAG
>JBGOVF010000350.1:0-3613 GCA_041477975.1 Tepidiformaceae bacterium | reverse complement strand
GCGCTGATCGCGAGGGTTGCGGATATCCTCGAGGCCGCCGGACTGCGCGGCGCTCTCATTGGCGGTCAAGCCGTAAATGCCTGGGTGGAACTCAGGATCACGTTCGATATCGATATTGAAGTCGTGCCGGATGGAGCGTCCGTTCGCGATGTCGTGGACCGATTTCGGGAACAAGGCTTCCGGGTCCTCATCAAGCAGGATCCAGGCGAGCGCTCCGGGCCCGACTTCGTGCGTTTATCCGACATCGAGACTTCGGTGGAGTTGGACATGCAGGTGGCCAAGACCGAGTTCGAGTCCGGAGTCATCGAACGAGCCGTTCTGACTTCTGGCCAGCGAATTCCGGTGGCGACTCCCGAAGACTTGATTGTCCTGAAGCTGCTGGCGTCTCGGGGGAAGGACATGAAGGATCTCTACGATCTGGGAGCGCTCCCAGAGATCGACTGGGCGTACGTCGAACACTGGTGCGGCGTATGGGAGATCACCGAACGGTTGGAGCAGTTGCGGCGAAGCCTGGCGGAAGACGCGGCGCGACTCGGAGAGCTGTTCTCCTGATATAGTTCAGCTGTCGGGTGACTGGCGAGAACGCGGAGCACCGCGAGGGAACCCGACGCTAGAACCACTGGTCGCTCGCCTGGGCCGAAGGTCTCGACGCATACCCTGCGCGGGGCCTTTTTCGATCCCCGGCTCGTCGCCATCGCGGCGAGCGCCAGGCACGAAAGGACCGGTCCATGCGCGCTCTCCTCGGCGTCTACGACAAAACGAACATCGATACCCTTGCCCGCGGGCTCGTGGGCCTCGGCTGGGAACTCGTCTCGACGGGCGGCACTTTCGCGGCGATCCAGCAGGCCGGTATCCCGGTACGCAAGGTAGAGGAGATCACCGGCTCGCCCGAGATGCTGGACGGACGCGTGAAGACGCTCCATCCGGCCGTCCACGGCGGCATCCTGGCGCGACGCGATGTGCCCGCCCACATGGCGGCGCTGGCGGAACACAAGATCACCGGCATCGACCTCGTGGCATGCAACCTCTATCCCTTCTACGCGACCGTCACCAAACCAGGCGGCGTGCCGTTCGACGAGGGTATCGAGAACATCGACATCGGCGGGCCGACCATGCTGCGGGCGGCCGCGAAGAACCACCAGGATGTCGTGGTGTTGGTGGACCCGGCCGACTACGGCCCGACGCTGGAGTCGCTGGCGAAGGGCGGCGTGGATAGTGCGACACGGCGGAGGCTCGCATGGAAGGCGTTCCAGCATGTCGCCAGCTACGACAGCGCTGTCTCCGAGTGGCTGTGGGAGCGGGAGAACCCGGGAGCGCTCCCGCCGGCGTTGACGATCCCGATGGAGCTGACGTCGGCGTTGCGCTATGGCGAGAACCCGCACCAGGGCGCCGCGTTCTACAGTGACCGCTCGCTGCGTGAGTATGGGCGGGGCGGGATCGCGACGGCGGTGCAGCATCACGGCAAAGAGATGTCGTACAACAACTACCTCGACGCGGACGCGGCATGGAACGCGGTGAACGACTTCCCGGGCGCTTCGTGCGTCATCGTGAAGCACACGAACCCGTGCGGCGTGGCCTCGCGGGAGGACATGCTGGAGGCGTACCGGCTTGCCGTGCGGGCGGATGCGACGAGCGCGTTCGGCGGGATCGTCGCGTTCAACCGGGCGGTCGATGAGGCGCTGGCAAAAGAGCTGCGCGAGTTCCGAAACCCGAACGACGGCGAGACGCGCATGTTTTACGAAATCGTTGTCGCGCCGCGCTACACACCGGAGGGGTTGAGCATCCTCAAGGGGAAATCGAAGGACCTGCGGATCCTGGAGGCGCAGCCACGGCTGAAGGGAGGGCGGGCCTACCGGCAGGTCGGCGGGGGGTGGCTAGCGCAGGATGCCGACGATGTTTCACCGGAGGAGATCGAGTTCAAAGTGGTCTCGAAGCGGCAGCCCACCGCGCAGGAACTCGCGGACCTGAAGTTCGCCTGGCGCTGCGTAAAGCACGTGAAGAGCAACGCCATCACCATCGCGAAGGAGAACCGGCTGCTGGGCATGGGCAGCGGCCAGCCCAACCGCGTGAAAAGCGTGGAGATCGCGATGGAGAAAGCCGGCGACGCGGTGAAAGGCGCCGCGCTGGCGAGCGACGCCTTCTTCCCGTTCGCCTGGGGCGACTCAATCGAGAAGGCCTGCCAGGCCGGCGTGGCAGCGATCGTCCATCCCGGCGGGAGCATGCGCGACCAGGACGGCATCGACTGCTGCGACAAGTACGGCGTGGCGCTGGTGTTCACAGGGACGCGGCACTTCAAGCACTGAGGCGTTTGGCCGTTGGCCGTTGGCGTGACCAGGACTTAACCCGCCGGACTCATTCTTATCCGTTTCACACGCGGCTCAAAGAATTGGTGACCATCGTGCTTGTTAGCGCGCCGGCCAGGTCTCAAGGCACGGCGCGAAGGAGACTCACACACGGTATGACCATCACCTCCATTCCACACCGTCGCCTTCTCATCGGCGTTGTTGGGTCGCTTGTGGCGCTCGCGGGCGTGGCCACCATGGCAGCGCACAACACGTTCGCGCAGACGCCGACGCCAACCCCCTCGAACGGGACGGCAAAGGGCAGCAACGAAGACCCGGCTCACGAGGCTAACGAGACCCCGGAGCAGGAAGCAGCGGAGGACTCGGGCCAGGGTCACTTCCGCGGCCCCGGAGGCCACGGGAGCAACGAAGATGCCGCTCACGAAGCCAACGAAACCCCGGAGCAGGAAGCGGCCGAGGACGCCGGCACCGCCCGCCCGAACAAGGGGACGCAGCCGCACGCTCCGAAGACCGCACCTTCCAGCAGCGGTTCTTCGACCCCGGCACAGTAGAAACGGACCCCTCCGCGCTAAAACGGGCCGCCCAGCGGCCCGTTTTGGTTTGTAGCTCAATTCCCGGCGGCTTTAGTTGCTCCTGCTGGAGTTGAGGTTCGTGGCCTCGGACGGTTCGGGGCCACCGCCGCCAGCCTCCGTCATCGTGCCGGTCACGGGAACGCCGGGCGGCAGAGCGTTGAGACGGGCAGATTCGTCCCCACCGCCGCCACCGGCCTCGGCGAGTGTGCCTGTGACGGGCACCCCGGGCGGCAGGGCGTTGAGGCGCGCGGCCTCTTCGTCACCGCGGTTGTTCTTGACGTTGCTTCTCGATTTGACGATGGCCTCCGCCGACTCGGGTGTGGCGCCTCCGCCGGTAGCGCCGGCCTGGCCCGCAAGACCGCCGACCGGCGCGGTCCAATCGTCCTCCCCGGTTCTCGATGCGGGGGCACTGCCAGGGGATGCCGCGGTTTCCTTCTCACCCATCACGAACCCTCTGCTTCCGAATTCCCAGAGCGTACACCTCCGCGCAAGGCTGCCTGGCGGGGCTTAACCGCGCTTGGCGGAAAGGCGCTGTTCAAACCGGGGCCGGTCGACCACGAAGCGCTGATGCGTGCCGTTGCCCACGTCGTCCACGCCGTCGGTCGCGGTCCACGTGAAATCGAGGCGGCGGCCCTCGACGGCGGCGAGCGTGACGGTCGCCGTAACGGTCAGGCCCTGCGGCGTGGCGGCGGTGTGATTGATCACGATTTGCGCGCCGACGGTCATCTGTTCGGGCGC
>JBGOVF010000180.1:0-5642 GCA_041477975.1 Tepidiformaceae bacterium | reverse complement strand
CGCCGCCACTGATCCTGCGCCGCCCGTCCGTGCCGAAGGGCTTGCCGCGCTCTTTCAACTGGGCGATGTCGCGGCTGGCGAGCCGCTGATCGATCTCGCATCGACTGGCGCCCCGGAGGACCGTGGCCTTGCCTGCGCCCTCCTCGCTGAATTACACATCGGCACGGACCGGCTGGTGAGCCTGTTAGCGGAAGACGATCGGGCGGTTCGGACAGCGGTCGTCCGGTCGCTCAGCGCAACGGGAGTGCCGGATGTGCCGGTGCCCTCGCCAGAACCGCAAGACGGCGCCGAAGTGCGCACGCAGGCGATCCGCGCCATCGGCATGCTCAGAGCCGCCGACGCGCTGCCCATGGTCGGCGCGGTCGCGGCGGACGAATCGGCCCCGCCAATGGTGCGCCGCGAAGCGCTCGGCGCGCTCGCACGCATTGGCGACCCGCGTGCCGTGCCGATGCTGGCTGCGTCTCTTTCAGACCCCGCGACAGCGGCCGCGGCGATCGCGGGCCTCGCCCTGCTCGCCGGCTTCGCAGCCGAGGCCCCGATTCTTGCCGCGCTGCCGGCGCTCGCGCCCGAGGCGCTTGTGGCCGCCGTGGAGGCGCTCGGAAAAGTCGGAACGCGCGACTCGATCCCGGCCCTCTTCGATACCGCGGTGGGCCACCCGGATCTCACGGAGCCGGCGTTCGACGCGCTCCTGGAAATTGGCCGCCGAATGCGCCCCGACGGCGACGCGTTCGATGATCTGGCGGCCGCTGTTGCCACCGCGTCGTCTCGAGATCTCGCCCTGATGCTGCTGGGCGACCTCGGCGACTCGCGGGCGATCCCGTACCTTTTGCGCTACCTCGATTCCTCGCCCGAGGCGCGCGTGTCGCTCTTGAAGCTGCAGGAGCTTTCCGTGGACGCCCTGGTGGACGCTCTTCGCGAGCACCCTGAGCTCGAAGACGGCATCGCTCAGCTCCTTCTTGAATCCGGCCAGGTGCCCGTCAACGGACTTTTGCGCCTCACGCTGGACCCCGACATCGGCCAGGCAGCGAGCCGGATCATCGAACATGTGGGCGTCCGCGCCGCGCCGGCCGTGGTCGATGCGCTGGAAGCCGGGGGCGTGGCGGCCGATGCGCCCCGGCTCTTGCAGTTGCTCGGCAGGCTTCGTGGCGGGCGGGTGGAGGCGTACGTAGCCAGCTTCCTCACCAACGCCGACGTCAGGACTCGATACGCGGCGCTGGTCGCCCTGGGCGATCTCCCCGGGGCACGCTCCGAGCGGGAACTGCTGGCGCTTCTTGACGCAGCGGACCCCCCCACGCGCGCACTGGCGACGTTGAGCCTCGGCCGCATCCAGAGCGCGGATGGCTTCGAGCAGCTTATGACTCAAGCCCAGTCGGCGCCGGAGCGGCTGTCTCAATACGCGCTGGCTGGCGCTGTCGGAAACTACAATCTGCGCCAGGCGCCGGTGATGGCGCTCGTGCGGGAGATGGCGCTGAGTGGCCGGCCAGTGTCCGCGGCGGCGCTCCAGGAGGCGCTCCTTTCGGGCGCGGTCAGCACGGACGACTTACGCAGAACGCTGGCGGACGAGGCCGTTCCTTCCAGTCAGAAACTGCGCCTGATTTCGATCCTCGGCCACCTCCCGCCGCAGGCTGCCCTGGACACGCTCCTGACCCTCCTTCGGGGTGGTTTGGATGCGGCGCTCCGGCCGGCGCTCATTGTGAACTTCGTGCGATATGAAGGCCGGGCGACCGCCGAGATCGCGAGCCTCCTGACGAACCCTACGACCCGTGCCCTGGGCATTGAGGTTCTCAGTGCCTTGCACGAGCCGGAGTCGCTGATGACGGTCCTGCGGGCCATCGCGCCGCTCCTGGACACGGACGAAGCGCTGCGGGCGACGTTGCATGACATGGGCGACCTCGCCCTCGGCCCCCTCCTCGACCGCGTTTACGAAGACTGGGACCTGGACACCCTGGAATTGCTCTGGCGGTTCGGCGAAACCGCGGTAGGCCCACCGGCAAAGACCGAAAATTGACACGAAATCCCGATGGCATTCGCTGAATGCCGTTGGCGACGAGGAGGGGACGAATGGACTTCGCGGCGAGCTGGGTGAGGTGTTGTCTCGAGGGCCGCGTGACGCTCGGCCTGGCGGTCGTGGCTGTAGTGGCGGCCGCCCTGGCAGCCTGCGGTGGTGATGACATTGGCAACGACGCCGCCGGCTTGCTGGTCCGGAACGAGACGTCCGGCTCCTGCACCGCCCCGGCGCCCGCGAAGACGGGCACCGTTACGCCCGATGGCCAGGAACTGCTCCCCGGCGTCGCGACGCTCACCGCCCAGCCCTCTCCCGCCAAGAGCGAGGGCAGCCCGTCCGCCGGCGTGCGGAAAGAGGTGATGGTTGCTGCGCGCAACTTCGTCAACTGCTGGAACGCGCGCCAGTACGACGCGGTAATCGCACTCATCAGCACGGACTTCATGAAGGCCTTCCTCGTGCTCGAGAATCCTGCCGATGCGCTGATCGTTTTCGGCGGACTGCCGGACCTCACGTACACCGTCCGTTCGCTCGGCGACCCGCGCGTTCACTCGGATGGCCGCGTCAGCGTCGCGATTGAGTACACCGCGGTCCACCAACAGAAAGTGGCGCGCTGGTACTTCGCGAAGAAGGACGGCGCCTGGCGGCTCGACGAAGAGGAGCGGCTTGCTTTCGATCTCGGCTTCGACAATGCGGTCGTCGACGTCGAGATCAAGGAGTTCTCTTACACGCTGTCGACGCCCAAGGTCGCGGCGAAGCCATCGATAACCCTGCGGGTCAAGAACAGCGGCCGCCTGCCCCACGAAGTGGTACTCGTAAGGGTTGCGCCGGGAACGGACCCCACGAAGCTTTTGCAACCCGGCGTGAAGCCCGAAGGTGTCGAATTTTTCGGTCAGACCATGCGCGTACCCGGACAACAAGAGGACATCGTGGTGACGGGCATGACTCCGGGCCAGTACATCATGGTCTGTCAGTTGCGGTTCCCGAAGGGAGCGACGCATTCGTCCAAGGGTATGGTCGGGCTACTGACCGTCGAGTAGCGGCCAGACTCAGGCTGTGACGATATCAGCCGCCATAGGGTTGAGGAGCGCCACAAGCTCACCACGCTCCTTTGCCGGGACTTGCTGGTTGTCCAGAGCCTTGCCCAGGTCTTCCATGAGGGCGTCGAAGTGTTGTTTTTGGATCTTCAGCCCGGCGTGCGCGGCCTTCATCGTGCGTCCGGTGTATTTTTCAGGGCCGCCGGTGATGCTGCCGATGAGCTCAACGAGCAGAGCGTTGAGGCGCGTGGGGTTGGCCGTCGCGAAGAAGGCGTTGATTCGGTTGTCGAACGCCACAAGCGGAAGGAAGTCATCGATTGCCCGCTGAATGGCTGGCTTGCCGCCCAGGCGGTCATACAGAGAACCGGTGGTGGCTCGGGGCGGGAGCGTGGCTGTGGGCGAGCCTGACGACGCTACGGCGGCTGAGGCGCCCCCGGGGGTCGTGCGGGCCACTGCCGTCTTGAGCGCTGAGCCTGGAGTAGCAGGAGCGGGCGAGTCATCGTCCCCGCAACCCACGACTACGAAGAGCCCGCCAAACGCAACGACACCAACACTCGTCTTCAGGAACTCCCGGCGATCCATTGCACGGGATCGTGGACCGGCCTCAGCTTCCACCCTGTATCTCCCCGGTTTGTGTGTGCGCGAGTATAACGGGCGAAGGGCGCGGGGGGAGGCCCATCATCTCTGGACAAACCGGCGCGCCGGGTGCTAAACACGCCTAACGTTTTCGCGCTACTGAGGATGGGGGGGCGATGTTCGCCTGGCTGGCCCGGTTTTCTTACAGGTTTCGCTGGCCCATCCTCATCGCGGGCGGCGTGCTCGCACCCGTCGCAGCCGTCCTCGGCGGCCAGGTCTTTTCTGTGCTGCGACCCGGTGGCTACGATGACCCGAGCACGGAATCCTACGAAGCCCGCCAGCTCACGCTCGAAAAGTTCGGCATCGGCCGCGCTGACGTGGTGGCTCTGTATACGGTTGATTCGGGGACCGTCGCCGACGCCGCCCCGGCCGCGGCGATACAGGCCGCGGTGGAACGCGCGAAGGCCGATCAATCGGTCCTTCTGGCGCTCAGTTTCTACAACACGGGCGCGCCTAATTTCGTTTCCAAAGAGAAGAACCGAACGTTCGCCGTGTTTACCCTCAGGGGTGATGAGAAGGAGCGGATCGACACCACCGACCGCATAGAGAAAGTTCTCGCGGCCGAAGGTGTCAAGACCGAGTTCGGAGGTGAGATTCCGGTCTTCGAGGCGTTCAACACCACGGTGGAGAAGGATCTCCGCCGCGCCGAGCTCCTGGTCTTTCCCATCACAGCCATCCTTCTGATCCTCATCTTTCGGAGCCTGGTGGCCGCCTCCGTCCCGCTCATCCTTGGCGCGCTCGGGATCGTAACCGCGCTCGCAACGCTCCGGCTGATTGCCTCGGTCACGCCCGTGAGCGTCTTTGCGCTGAACGTGGTCACCGTGCTCGGCCTGGGGCTGGCCATCGACTACTCACTCTTCATACTCAACCGGTACCGGGAAGAGGTGCCCGAGAAGGGCATCGAAGGCGCCATCGTGGCCGCCGTCAGCACTACCGGCCGGGCAGTGGCCTTTTCCGGTGTCACGTTGGCGGCCAGCCTCCTCGGGCTCTTTGTGTTTCCCCAGATCTTCTTGCGCTCGATGGCCATCGGCGGCATCGCTGTGACTGTCGTCGCGGTAACTCTCGCCACGACCATCCTCCCGGCGCTTCTCGGCGTGCTGGGGCCGCGGATCGAATCCTTGAAGCTGCCCTTCCTGGGAGGAAGCAGCGAAGCCGACTCGAGCGGCAGCGGGTTCTGGCACACGGTGGCACTGAACGTAATGAAGCGCCCGGTGCTCATCGCGGTTCTCGTCGTCTCGTTCCTCCTCCTCCTTGGTTCGCCGTTCCTTCGCTTCAACCCTTCGAAGCAGGACGCCCGGGCGCTTGCCGCGAACATCGAGTCGCGGGAGGTGAACGACATCCTCGACTCGGAGTTCTTGCCGCATGAGACGACTCCGCACTTCGTGGTCCTGAAGTCCGAGACGGCGGCCATCACGCCGGAGCGCATCGGCGAACTCTTCGACTATGTGCAGTGGCTCGCGACTACTCCGGGGCTGACCCGCATCGACAGCGTGTTTTCGCTCGTTCCCGGGCTCAGCAAAGCCCAGTACCAGGGCCTGTTTACCAGCGCCGCGGTGAAGGACAACCCGCAGCTCGCGTTCGGCCTGAGTCTTTTTCTGAATGGAGATACTGCACGCGTCTCGGCCGTGAGCGATTACAACATCGACGACGGTATCGGCCAAACCCAGGTGAAAGAGATCCGGGCCGTGCCCCCGCCAGCGCACACCCGCGCGCTGGTCGGCGGGAACGCCGCCGATCTTTTCGACACGAAACAGAGCATCAAGGACCGCCTGCCGCTGACGCTGGGGTTCATCGGTCTGGCCACGTTCGTCGTGCTGTTCCTGGTCTTCGGGTCGGTCACGCTGCCCTTCAAGGCCATGATCATGAACCTGCTCTCACTGACGGCATCGTTCGGGGCGATCGTGTTCATTTTCCAGGACGGGCGCCTGGAGGGGCTCCTCCATTACACGTCGCTCGGCACTATCGAT
>JBGOVF010000361.1:0-3542 GCA_041477975.1 Tepidiformaceae bacterium | reverse complement strand
TTGCTGCGGTTGCCCTCGTGCACGAAGGAGCAGCGCCCGCAATCGATGGTGTACGGCAACGCGCTGCTGGTCGTGGGGCTGTTCGCGGTGAACCTGTTCCGCATCGATTCCGGCGTCTTCACGCCGGGGCTGAAGGACATCGGCGGGCTGGCGTTCCTCGGGATCGTGCAGATCGGGCTGGCGTACGTGCTCTTCGGGTTCGGCGTAGCGCACGTGCAGGCACTGGAGGCTTCGCTCATCGGGATGATCGAGCCGGTGCTGAACCCGGTCTGGGTGTTCATCTTCCTTGGCGAAACGCCGGGGTGGTGGGCTGTGCTCGGCGGGGCGATCATCATCGCCGCGGTCGCCGTGCGCACGTGGTTGACCGAGCGAGGGCGGCCCGCGACGGAGGCGGCCCTGGCACTCCCGGCCGACATATGAGCGCGGACGGCGACGCGCTGCAGGAAATCTACCGCGACCTGGACGCGATGCACCGGGCGCGCGGCTGGCACTGGTGGCCGGATGCCGACCCCTTCGAGGTCATCGTTGGGTCGATCCTGGTGCAGAACACGATGTGGACAAACGTGGAGCGGGCGCTCGTGCTGCTGCGCGAGGCGAACGTACTGCGGCCGGATGCGATGGCGGCGCTTTCGCCTGAGCGGCTCGAGGAACTGGTGCGGCCGAGCGGCCAGTTCAGGCAGAAGGCGAAGAAGCTGCGCGCGTTCCTTGAGCTGGTGGAGCGGCAGGGCGGGCTGGAGAAGCTGCTCGCGCTGCCGGCGGACGAGTTGCGCGGAGAGCTACTTGCAACGTGGGGGATTGGCAAGGAGACGGCCGATTGCATCCTGCTGTACGCGGCGAAGTACCCGGCGTTCATCATCGACGCCTACCTCATCCGCATGTTCCGGCGGCTGGGGATGGGGCCCGTGGAGAGCAGCGATTACGACACCTGGCAGCGCTGGATCCTGGGCGAGCTGCCGTTCGATGACCGCGACGAATGGGCAGTCTTCCGGGCGGAAATCGTGTTGCACTGCAAGTACCTCTGCACGAAGAACCGGCCGAAGTGCGGGGAGTGCCTGCTGCGGGAGCGCTGCCCGGGGGCGCGAATGTTCGACGAGAAGCGCGGGTTGGCTAGTGTGCAGCCCGGCGAACGCCGAAGAACGTCGGTTGGGGGCCCTTCGTCAGGAACTCAATGAGGAGGCTGCGCGTGATGGCCGACTTTTCAGCCACGAAACCGTGCGAGGTGCCCGGTACGACGGCGAGCTCGCTGTGCTCGATGGCCCTGTATTGGGCGACGAAGTGCTCAATAGGGATAAGGTCGTCGTCGGCCGCCATGATGAGCGTTCGCGCGGTGATCTTTGCGAGATCGGCCTCGCTCAACGTGGGAGCCCGGACCAACTCTGGGCCGAGCCGGGCCGCGAGGTCCTGGGCGTGGCCGGCACCGCTGGGCGAATTCGCGTCGTACCACCCGGCGACGAAAGCGGCCAGCGCAGCGCTGTCGAACGCATCGGCCATGAGCCCTGAGTAGTGGAAGTTCCCGGAGAGCAGGGCGATCTGGCGGACGAGGTCAGGCCGGCGGAGAGCCAGCAGCATGATGATGTTGGCGCCATCGCTGTAACCAACGAAGTGGGCCGGGCCGCATCCGATTGCCTCGACGAAGCGGATGGTGTCGTCTGTCATCGCATCGTATGTGATCGGGCCGCCCGGGTCGTGGGTGAGCCCGCGTGCCCGCCGATCGAAGGAGAAGACGCGAAAGTGCTCGGCGAGCGACTCCACAATGCCGCTGGAGCCCCAAGAGAAGCTTCCAACCATTCCGCCGTGAAGCAAGATGAGCGGCTCGCCCGCGCCCTGCTCGCTGTACCAGGTGGTTATCCCGTTGACCTCGATATAGCTCAAGAGTTCGACCCCATTTCGTGTGGCGCGCGACGCTACGCACGCGCTTTGGGGCTGTCAACCGGAGCCGGGGCGAGCACGCGCTGAAGGGCGTTGCCTATCTATGGACGCCGCTGCAGCACGCCGGGAAGCAACATCCCGGTGCTCCGCCCTGAAGAACAGGTGTACGATGCCCGCTCCATGAACGAGCGCTTGAGGAGCCGGGTGAAGCCTTCCGGGCACGGACTCGGCTCCGTTGCCGCTTTCGGCGGGAGGCTGTTACCTGCCGGGGCCCTCGGGCTCGTGGCAATCGTGGCGACCGCTATTCTGCTCGGCGGCGGGCCGGGCACGGCCGGCGCCCAGGCCGGCGGGACCCCAACTCCCACTGCCACGCCGAATCCCTGTGGCTCGGCCTCACGTCCTCGAAGCGGCGGCGTTCTGGCGGCAGCGCTGGCCAGCGAATCGGTCACGCCGACCCCGACCCCGACCCCGTGCGGCGCTTCGCCAACGCCGACTATCGCGCCCACGACAACTCCAGCGCCGTCTTCGACTCCTGCCGGCTCTCCCATACCCAACACTCCAACTCCTCAAGCGACGGCGACGCCATCACCGACCCCTGCTGCCATTCCGATACCAAGCACTCCCACATCCACCGTGGCCCCGTCACCGACAACGGTGCCGACCGCCACCGCGACGACGGGGCAACCGACGCCCTCCGCGACACCGCCAACATCGGCTGCGAGCCCTTCCGCGACACCAACTCCGTCGGGACAGGCGTTGTCGGGTTCGACTGGATCGGAATCCGAGCGCCTGGGCGAGGGTACGTACCAACTGACGACGCCGGAGCGTGTCGACCGCGGAAGTTCCATCCAGATCACCCTCGATGTCCTGCTCCTCGGACCGTTCGTGAGCAGCCGGCCGGTCATCGTCGATCCGGCAGCGCCACAGCAGCAAGGCCACGTCTTGGCGAGTCCGCCGAATTGGCTCATTTACAAAGAGATGACCGCGACGCTCATCGCACCCAACTTCAAAGTGGAGCCGTCGGCGCCGGTCAAACTGGTTGTCGCTAATCAGGCGGCCCGCGCCGCGTGGACATTGGCTCCCGATGCGCAGGCGAGCGGTGACCAGAAGGTGCGGGTTGAGGTGCATCGGGCCGATGGTTCCCTGGTGATTGAATTCGACACTCAGGTCAACGTGCCCGGCGACAGCGAGGGAATCTTTGGCTCCGCCCTTGGAGCCGTCACCACGGCCAATGCGCTCATCGGTGGACTGAGCGCGCTCGTAGTCTCGGTCGCCGGCGCGTACGCGGTCGTGACCAGGTGGCGCCAGAAGCGGCAGGCTACGACTGGAACGCCCCCGGCGGGGCCGTCTCCCAGCCAGTGAGACACTACGCGCTTGTAATGATCATTTCTGTCGCTCAGGTAACGGCGTCGCCCGGAGGGCGCTAGAATCCGCGCCGCGAGGTTCTACGTGCCCGACGAACCCATGCCCCAGGTGAAGTACGCCAAGAGCGGCGATGTGCACATCGCCTACATGTCGTTGGGCGAAGGGCCGGAAGAGATCGTGATGACCCCCGGCATCTCCACCCACCTCGAGGGCCTATGGGCCTTGCCGGCGAGGCGAGAGTTTTACCAACGGGTCGCTGAGCTTGGCCGCCTCACCATCTTCGACAAACGAGGGACGGGCATGTCGGA
>JBGOVF010000360.1:0-3561 GCA_041477975.1 Tepidiformaceae bacterium | reverse complement strand
CTCAACGACGCGGACGAAGGCGCCATCATCCGGCGTGCGTACTCAGAGGCGGACGTGCCTGTCGAAGCCGTTGCGGCGGCCCTTGGCCGCGCGGGCGCCGGTGAGTCATGCCGGGAGCAAGCAGACAGCCACTTCCACCAGGCCGCGGTCCTCCTCGCCGGACTTCCTCTCGACGCTCGCTGGAAGGACACGTTCAACGAAGTTGGGGCGTACCTGGTGGAGCGGGATTCCTAGGCTTGTGTTCAGCGGCCGCTTTAGCGATCAGGGCAGCAGCGTCTCGCCCATGAGGTAGCGGTCGATGCCCTTCGCCGCACTGCGCCCCTCAGCAATGGCCCAGACGATCAACGATTGGCCACGCGTCATATCGCCGGCGGTGAACACCCCTGGGACGGAAGTCATCTTGTTTTCGTCCGCCTTCACGTTGCCGCGCTCCGTGAAGGCGCAGCCAAGCTGTTCGAGCATCCCGGGCGTTTCGGGCCCCAGGAACCCCATCGCCAGGAGGAGAAGGTCGACGGGTTCTTCGAACTCCGTGCCCGGCACTTCGCGCATCACCTGCCGGCCGTTCTCGTTCAGGAACTCGAGGTGGACGCCCTGCAGCGTGGTGAGTTTGCCGTCCCTCCCCGAGAGGCTCTTCGTGAGAATGCTGTACTCGCGCACGCCGCCCTCTTCGTGCGCCGAAGAAACGCGGTAGATATTTGGCCACGTTGGCCACGGGTTTTCGTCGGGCCGATGGGCGGGCGGGCGAGGCAAGAGTTCGAACTGGAGGATTTCGCGCGCTCCCTGGCGGATAGCGGTCCCCAGGCAGTCAGCTCCCGTGTCCCCGCCGCCGAGGATGATCACGCGCTTGCCTTCAGCAGACACGAACGCTTCGTCGGGAATCTCGTCGCCCGCATTTCGGCGGTTCTGCATTGGGAGGTATTCCATCGCAAAATACACGCCTTCAAGCTCGCGGCCCGGGACATCGAGGTCGCGAGCGTGGGTCGCACCGCCGGCAAGACAGATCGCATCGAACTGTGCCCGAAGCTCACGAATATCGATATCGACGCCCACGTTCACGCCGGGTTTGAAGACGACTCCCTCAGCCTCCATTTGGGCGACGCGGCGGTCGATGAACTCCTTCTGCATCTTGAAATCCGGGATCCCGTAGCGAAGCAAGCCTCCGATGCGGTCGTCACGTTCGAAAAGTGTGACCGCGTGTCCGGCGCGAGCCAACTGCTGGGCACAGGCCAGGCCGGCCGGGCCAGAGCCAACTACCGCGACGGCCTTCCCCGTCAGTACGTGCGCCCGCTCGGGTGCAATCCAGCCCTCCCGGAATGCCCGCTCGACGATCGTGAGTTCGACCTGCTTGATCGTCACCGGGTCGTTATTGATACCGAGGACGCAGGCAGCTTCGCAGGGAGCGGGGCAGAGCCGGCCGGTGAACTCCGGGAAGTTGTTGGTCGCGTGCAGGCGGTCGATGGCCCCCCGCCACTGGTCGCGGTACACGAGGTCGTTCCAGTCGGGGATGATGTTGCCCAGCGGGCAGCCCTGGTGACAGAACGGGATCCCGCAGTCCATGCAACGCGCTGCCTGCGCCTTCAGCTTCTCGACCGGGAAGTCTTCGTAGACCTCAAGCCAATCGTGGACGCGCTCCGGGATGGGCCGCCGCGTGGGAGTTTCGCGCTTGAACTCCATGAACCCGGTGGGCTTAGCCACGCGCCGCTCCGACCTCTTCGGCGGGCTGTTCCCGGGGCTCAGCCGCTGCCACGCGGCGCTCTTCCAGAACGCGCCGGTAGTCGGTGGGCATGACCTTGACGAACTTCCGCGTCATGGCCGGCCAATCACGCAGGATGCGAGCCGCCACCGTGCTTCCGGTGTATTCGAGATGCCGCTCGAGGAGGCCGTGAACGAGATCCAGGTCCTCTGGCTCGTCGAGCGCCTCGAGTCCCACCATCTGCATGTTGCAGCGCGTGGGGAAGTCGCCCGCCTCGTCGAGGACGAAGGCGATGCCGCCGCTCATGCCGGCGCCGAAGTTCCGCCCGGTTGGGCCGATCGTCACAACGCGCCCGCCCGTCATGTACTCGCAGCAGTGGTCGCCCGTGCCTTCCACAACTGCGACTGCGCCGCTGTTGCGGACGGCGAACCGTTCGCCCGCGACGCCGCGGAAGAACGCCGCGCCGCTGGTGGCGCCGTAGAGAGCGACGTTGCCGATGAGAATGTTCTCCTCCGGCACGAAGGTCGCTTCCTTCGGGGGAAAGACGACAAGTTTGCCGCCCGAAAGGCCCTTGCCCGTGTAGTCGTTCGAATCGCCTTCAAGCCGGAGCGTGATTCCCGAGGGTAGGAACGCCGCGAAGCTCTGCCCCGCCGAACCCTTGAACGAGATGTCGATGGTGTCGTCGGGGAGACCGTTGAATCCATGGCGCCGCGTCAGCTCACTTCCGAGCATCGTCCCGACAGTCCGGTTCACGTTACGAATCGGGAGTTCGAGGCTGACACGTTCACCGCGCTCCAGCGCCGCCGCAGCCAGTTTCAGCAGTTCCTGGTCCAGCGCTGCCTCGAGCCCATGATCCTGGGTCGTAACGCAATGCGTGGCGACACTTTCATCCATCTCGGGGCGGTAAAGAATCGCGGAAAGGTCGAGGCCTTGCGCCTTCCAGTGGTCGACCGCACGGCGCATGTCGAGCAGGTCGCTCCGGCCGACCAATTCATCCAGCCTACGGAAGCCGAGCTGGGCCATAAGCTCGCGGACTTCCTCGGCGATAAACCGGAAGAAGTTCGCGACGTGCTCTGCCTTGCCGTCGAACTTCTCGCGCAACTTCGGGTTCTGGGTGGCGATCCCGACCGGACAGGTGTCCAGGTGGCAAACCCGCATCATGATGCAGCCCAACACGACCAGCGGTGCCGTGGCGAAGCCGAACTCTTCGGCCCCGAGCAACGCGCCAATCACGACATCGCGTCCCGTCTTGAGCTGGCCGTCCACCTGGACGACGATGCGGTCGCGCAGCTTATTCAGGACGAGGGTCTGCTGCGTCTCAGCGAGGCCCAGTTCCCACGGAATGCCCGCGTGCTTGAGCGACGTGAGCGGGCTCGCGCCGGTGCCGCCGTCGTGCCCCGAGATGAGGACGAGGTCCGACTTCGCTTTGGCAACGCCGGCCGCCACCGTGCCGACTCCCACTTCCGCCACGAGCTTCACGCTAACGCGTGCACGTGGGTTCGCGTTCTTGAGGTCGTGAATGAGCTGGGCCAGGTCCTCGATGGAATAGATGTCGTGGTGCGGCGGGGGGCTAATGAGCCCAACCCCTGGAGTAGCGAAGCGCACGGCGGCGATCCACGGATACACCTTCGCTCCCGGTAGTTGACCGCCCTCGCCGGGCTTGGCCCCCTGGGCCATCTTGATCTGCAGCTCATCGGCGTTGACGAGGTACTCACTCGTGACCCCGAAGCGGCCGCTCGCGACCTGCTTGATGGCGCTGCGCCGAAGGTCGCCGTTCGCATCCGCAACGAAGCGCCGGCGGTCTTCGCCGCCCTCGCCGGTGTTGCTCTTCCCGCCGATGCGGTTCATCGCGATGGCGAGGGTCTCGT
>JBGOVF010000420.1:0-3151 GCA_041477975.1 Tepidiformaceae bacterium | reverse complement strand
GCTTCTCCCGCCAGATGTCACCGCGACCGGTTACTCAACTCACATCAGCGTCGCCATGCCGGACGAGCTGAATGACGAGGCCTGCGACCTGTTCGCGCGAACGTTCGGCCCCGCAGTCGCGCTCCTCCTCGACGGCCCGGACTCCCTCGGCATCTATGTCCGGCCCCGGCCCGGACGGCTGGAGGTCTGCGGCGAGTTCGTCGACGGAGCCCGGCTCGGCGCGGCAGCGGCATTCGTCGCCGGCGCTGCCCGGGTGTGCGCCGCCTCTCTGACCGGCGGCGCCGTTCGCCTTCCTCCGTTGCTCGACTGCGAGCTGCTGCCGGGCGTGGAGCGCTACGGCCTGCGCCTCCACCGCTATTCCGCGTTCGGCTTCGACTACTATCGCCCCGGCCGCGCGGCGCTCCTTCCCCTCGGGACGGGCGCCACGGTCAGCGCTCAGGCGCTGCTCGAACGCGCATGGGCCTCCGCCCGCTCCCACCTGGAATCGTTGGCCGTGGAAGAGGATATGGCTTCGATGGATGCCGTCGTGGCCGGGAGGCTCCCGCTCGGAGTGGAGGGCGGCTTCCCTCCGGCCCTGGCCCCGGGTTCGCTCGCAACCAGCCCTTTCTGCGAACTGGCGCGACCCCACCGGCGGCCCGGCGTGGAACTGGGCGTGGTTGCCGCGACATGGGACACGGTCGTCGTTCGCGCGGCCCGCGCTGGCGACGCTCGTTACCTCACCCTCCCCCGCAACACCCTCGGCGAGTTTTTCACCCGCCTCGATTCGGGCGTCCTGGACGAGCCGCTTGCTGGAGCCTTTGCAAACGCGGCAGAGCCTGCCCCTCGCTCGGCCGCGCAGTTGCGGACGTTCGGGGTCTACTCCACCGCCCCGGATCCGTCCCTCCTGGTCGCTCCGGAACGCGACCCTGGCGCCCAAACGGGCGGGGGCGCGAAAGCGGGCCGCGCTGGCAAGCGTGGCGGCCCTTCCGCCGCTCGCCCCGGGAAGTTGGCGTCTCCGTCGCGGCCGTTCAAGTTCGTGCCCCTCCCGTTCTCCGAACCCGCCGCAATGCCTGGGGCGCCGGCGCCTCTCCCCTTGCCTGTCCCGCCCGTTCCGCTCCCACCATCCCGGCCGGCGCCCACGGTCGCTGAGCCGCCTCCGCCCGTCGCCCCGCCAAAGCTGCCTCCCTGGCGACCATCCCCGCTCGCCGTTGTTCTCGTAGCCGGAGCGGCCGCGGTCGCTGTGGCCGTCGGTGCGCTCGCCGTGTTCTACGACAGCGGCAACGGCGGCGAACCGACGCCAACCGCCACATCAACATCCACCGCTACTGCCACAGTCACGGTCGCCGCGGTCGTTACGACGCCGACGCCACCCGCCCCAACCGCTACGTCATCCCCAACCGTCAAACCGTCCGAAACGGCGACGCAACCCGCCTCGCCCTCGCCCACCGCGACGAAGGCGGCTGAGACTGTCACGCCAGGCGCTGCCGCCACTCAGACCCCCACGCCCTCGCCGACACCGCACCCCACGGACATCGTGCCGGCAACGTTCACGCCAACGCCGTCGCCAACTCCAACACGAACGCCCGCGGCGACCGCGACGCCCACGCGCACCGCTACCAAAGCCCCGACGCCGACTGCCACCAAAGGCGTCATCGTGGTGGGCTGCACGCCCGTCCCGGGCACTAACAACTGCGTGACGCCTGTGCCCTGAATCGAACCGCCTTGCTGCCTCGATTCGCTCGCGTCTGTTGCTCGGCGGCGAGGCCTGCTTACCCGGCGCCGCCGAGCTCCAGGTTGGTCGATTCGTAGACCATCCGTACCAGCCGGTTGTGGTGCCGCGCGAGCGCCATCTCCAGCAGGATCGCCTTTTCGCCTAGGTCGATCATCCGCCAGATATCGACCTCTGATGGTTCGCCAACACCGGCAATCAGGTCGGCGGCCTGGCGGACGAGCGCCTCGTGTTCCTCGCGCTGCCGATCGATCACAGGTTGCAGCCGGGGCTCGGGCCGCTCCACCTCACTCAACGGCGAACCCGGCACCTGGGAGCTGACGACATGACGCGCCAGCGCTGCCTGCGCTCGAAGCACAAGCGCGCGGAAGCGCGAGTGCCAGGCCATTGGCTGGCTGGCGGCGAACGGCACGCGGGCTGCCTGGCGCAGCAGCTCCCGTGCTTCGGCTATGGGATCACGGGCGCGAGAAGCTCCGCGTTCCAGCGTGGGTGTGAACGTCCCGGAGTAGACAGACATCGAGCCTCCTCTGTGGCGCCGGCACGGGGCGCTGCCGACCGGACGAGGGAGGCATAGCCTCCCGAATGCCTGCGGGGTTAGCTGACGGGTTCGGCGTCGGAAGTCGCCTATGCGTGTCGCCACGCAATGCACCCCAGGAAGTGGATCCCCCGTCTTCGTCCTGCGGCGAAGTTCGGCGTTCACCAACCTAGCACCGGGCCGCAACCGCACTGCGAACGGGCCGTAAACTCGCGGATCAATTCCATCGCAGCGCCACCGCTGCTTCGTCATTCCTGACACTTCCTGACAGCAGAACGGCTGTTCGCGCAACTCGTTTTCAGTACACTGAAGACTATGGCCCTCGCCTCCGCTGCTCTCCCCCGCGCCGAGTTCAAACTCCAGGCCGACTACATCCCGACAGGCGATCAGCCGGAGGCGATCGCGAAGCTCGTCGAGGGCGTGAACCGCGGCGACCGCTGCCAGACGCTTCTCGGCGTCACGGGCTCGGGAAAGACGTTCACGATGGCGAATGTCGTCCAGCAGACCGGCCGGCCCACGCTTGTCCTCGCGCACAACAAGACGCTCGCCGCCCAACTCTGCAGCGAGCTCAAGGAATTCTTCCCGGAAAACGCGGTCGAGTACTTCGTCAGCTACTACGACTACTACCAGCCGGAGGCGTACATCCCGCGCACCGACACGTACATCGCCAAAGACGCGGATATCAACGAAGAGATCGACAAACTCCGCCATGCCACCACCACCGCGCTTTTGACTCGCAGAGACGTCATCGTTGTCGCCTCCGTTTCTTGTATCTACGGCCTCGGTGCTCCAGAAGCTTACGCCGAAAATATTTTTCATTTGAAAATAGGGGATAGTATCGATCGTCCCAAGTTTTCCAGAAAATTAATTGAGCTTCAGTATAATCGCACCAACTCCGATTTAAAACG
>JBGOVF010000116.1:0-6891 GCA_041477975.1 Tepidiformaceae bacterium | reverse complement strand
GATCTCGGTCCCGATGGCGATGATTTCGGCTTTCACGGGCGCAAGTCTAGGCGCGGTGGGACGATTCGGGTAGCGCCGGGCGCGGCCCACCGCGTTCAGGGCCGCGGTCCGGCTAGACTCCTCGCATGACTCCCGCGCACGTGGTGGATGAACGCCGACTCGGTTCTCCGCTCGTTTCGCTCATACGGCTGGTCCACCCGTTTCCGTCGCTGCTCGTGACTGCGATCACCGTTGCGCTGGTGGCGCTCGCTGACCGTCATGCAGCGGGCGCGATCTACCTCCAGCTTGGCCTCGGCATGGTGCTCTTTCAGTTCTCGATCGGCATCGCGAACGACATCGTCGACATGCGGGACGACGCCGTGGCGAAACCGTGGAAGGCGCTGGCTCGGGGCGCCATCGGCCGGCGCACGGCGGTGCTGATCGCCGCCGCCTGCGCGGGCGGCGGCCTGCTGGTCACGTCGCCACTGCCGATCGGGGCGTGGTTGATGGGCGCGGGCGGGTTGCTTTGCGGGCTGGCGTATGACCTGCGGCTCAAGCGCACGCCGTTGAGCTGGCTGCCGTGGTCGGTTGCGTTCCCGCTCATCCCGGCGTGGGTGTTCACGGCCAACGACACCTGGAGCGGCCTGCTCTGGTGGACGTTCCCGTTTGGCGCGGGCCTGGGCCTGGCGCTCAACCTGGCGAACCAGGCGCCGGACGTTGCGGCCGACCGGGAGGCTGGGATCGATGGCGCGGCGCAGCGGCTGGGGAGCGAACGGTCGCGCGCGTTCGCTTTCGCGCTGTTTGGGCTCGTCGGGGCGTCCGCGGCGCTCGTTCTGCTGGCCGCCGGAGACTCGATTCAAGCGGTGTTCGCGGCAGTCGACGGCGCTGTGGTGGCATTCCCGGCGCGACGGCTGCCGGACTTTTTCGGGCCCGATGCGCTGTTTGGGGTGATGGCCGCGGCGAGCGCCGTCCTCGCGGCGGTCTTTCTGTCAGCGGTCTGAGTTGCCCTCCTCCATGCGCTTCAGGCGGCTGTTGATGTCGCGGACGGTCGCCCGAAAGATCGCCATCGTGATGAAGAAATCGATCCAGAGCAGCGACACGCCGAGGCAGAGGAACACGTCCCGCACGACCTGCTGATTGACGAGGATGGCCGCGAGGACGAACGCCAGGCCTATCGCCGAGACGATCGATGGCAGAACGATGAGCACTCGCGTCCTCCTCCCTGGCACACCCTACAGCGGCGCAGCGGGTCGGCGCACCCGGCTATTCACGCCCAGGGGAGGTGGCCGGCGAGCTTCATGAAATCGGCGTAGACGGCGGCCGGCGCCGCGACCAGTGCGCGCGTGAAGATGGTGGCCGGCGCGCCGTCGCGGCCCATCACGACACCGCCAGCCTCGCGCACGAGGAGGATGCCGGCTGCGCTGTCCCACGGCTGCAGGTCCGGATGCAGGTAAATATCCCAGCGGCCGGCCGCGAGGAAGGCGAATTCCAGCCCCGCGGAGCCCGCCACGCGCAAGCCCTGCATGCCCGGCCAGAGGAAGCGCGCGAGTTCGAGCTGGCGGGCGGCGCGGGCGTTGTCGTAGCCGAGGTCGATGGCGGCCACGCCTTCGCGCACGGACTGGCAATCGGAGACGTGGATTGGCGCGCCGTTGAGCGTGGAGCCTTCGCCGGCGGTGGCCTCGTACAGCTCGTTCAGGAGCGGGTGGAGCGTCAGCCCGTAGAGAGGCTGAGAGTCGTAGCACAGCGCCATCGCGAAGGCGAAGTGCGGGATGCCGCGCGAAAAGTTCTTGGTGCCGTCGAGGGGGTCGATCACCCACATCCAGTTGTCGGAGCGCGTGTCGGTGGCGGACTCTTCGCTGAGGATGCTGTGGTGAGGGAACTCGGCTGCGAGACGGTCCATGACGGCGCGTTCCACGCGGTAGTCGGCCTCGGTGACGACGTTGCCGCGGCCCTTCACGCCCGCCAGGGCAGCGCCGCCGGGCATTGCGCGGAGGATGCTTCCGGCTTCGGACGCGCAGGCCCGGGCGACGTCTCTCGCCGTCGCGCCGGTGATCGAAAGCGGCAGGTCCATGATGGCGACTCTACCGGAGCCTTGGTTAGCGTGGCGCCTGCTGGCGCTGGCGAAGGTCTCGAGGGCTCAGGGCCATCTCGGCGTCCCAGCGGTCGTGGGCAACGATGTGAGACAGAGGCAGCCGTTCCCGCGGACGGTTTTCGCGGTCTGCCAGGTCCTGGGGGAGCGAGGCCGTATCGCCCGGGTATCCGGCGGCGACGACTGCGAGCACTCGGAGTTCGAGAGGCGCCGCGAAGGCGGTGCGGACGGCGGGCTCGTCGAAGCCGGCCATGGGGTGCGCGGTGAGACCGAACGCGGTGGCCTGGGCAAGGAGGTTGCCCGCCGCGATTCCGGCGTTAAACACCGAGAGCTCGCGCGTGGAGCCGTCGCTCCCCGTTTGCACCGAATCGTGCGTCGCCATGGCAGCGATTGCGAAAAGCAGCGGAGCGGGCGGGGCCCACTGACGGTTGCCATCCGAGAGGGCGGCTATCACGGCTGCCCTGATCGTCTCCGCGTCCGCAACGAGGATGCGCGTGGGCTGGGTGTTGCCGTGGCTTGGCGCGACCGAAACGGCGCGCCAGAGCAGCTCCTGGATGTCTGCAGGCACCGGCCGGGAGTCGAATGCGCGGCGAGCGCGGCGTTGGCTGAGGGCATCGAGGAGTTCGGGCATGGTAGCTGCTCCACGGCGAAGTGGCCGTATCGTGCCACGTAGAATGCGGGCGTGACCGTTTTCATCGGGCTCGACCTTGCGTGGACGCGCGGTCGTGAGAGCGGGGTCTGCGTCTTTGAGGATCTTGCGGGTGTTGTGCGGCTGCGCAAGCTGCATTGTGTGATTTCCAGTCCCCTCGGCTTCTCCATCATGTGTGAGTCGTTCGGGCGTGACGTTGTGGTCGCTATCGATGCGCCGCTGGTGGTGACGCCGGGACGGCGGGCCGAGCGGGAACTGGCGCGGAACTTCGGCCGGTTCCACGCCGGTGCGTATTCCGCCAACATGCCGTTCCTCACGAAGATGGACGGCCTCGCGGGCCCCCACATGGCGTCGCACCTGCGGGATGCCGGGTTTGATCTTGAACCGGAGCATCTCGTTTCCGGGGCGCCCGGCCGGTTCGCGCTTGAAGTCTTCCCCCACCCGGCGCACGTGGCCCTGTTCGGCTTGACGATGGCGCTGAAGTACAAGAAAGGCGCGCTGGAGTTGCGCCGGCCCGTCTTTCGCGATTACCAGGGACACCTCGGCGCGCTCCTTTCCGGCGAATTGCCGGCCGTTGCCGCAGACCCTGTGGTGCAGACGGTGCTCGACCCGGCGGAGACGCTTGTTGCCGGCCGCGCGCTCAAGAACCTGGAGGACCGGCTGGACGCGTTGACGTGCGCGTACGTGGCCTACCACTGCTGGCGGCACGGACCGAACGGGTTCCAGGTGTTTGGGAGCGGCGAACACGGCTGCATCGTCGTGCCGCGGGCGATGGCTACATTCGGTCGGGCGCGGTCATCCCCATGAGTTCGAGCACACGGGCGAGCGAGACTTTCGCGGCGAGGACGAGGCGGAGGCGGGCGCGGGTCAAGTCCGCGTCTTCCGTGATCACTTTCAGCGAAGGGTCGTTGTTCTGCTTGAAGGCGTCGTTGAAGGCGTGGAACGCGGTTGCCAGGGCCATCGCATAGTGGGGCAGGTGCTGCGGTTCGAACGACGTGGCCACGGATTCGATCACGTCGGTGAGGCGCATCATCTCGCGGATTAGCGCAAGTTCCGAAGGGTGGGTGAGGCGCGAGACCTCGCCGCCATCCGGAGAAAGACGTTGCCCGGTCGCGCGCTCGAGGATCGAGGCGAGGCGGGCGTGAGCGTACTGGACATAAAACACCGGGTTCTCGCTCGATTGCTTCTTCGCGAGGTCGAGGTCGAACTCCATCTGCGCGCCCGGCGAGCGGAGCAAGAAGAAGAAGCGGGCAGCGTCGGCCCCGACCTCTTCGACGAGTTCGTCCAGTGTGATGATCTCGCCGCCGCGCTTGGAGAGGCGCACGACTTCGCCGGCGCGTTTCAGGGTCACGAGCTGATAGAGGAGGATGTGCAGGGCGTCGGGGTCGGCGCCGATGGCGCGGGCGGCCGTCTTCACGCGTGAGACATGGCCGTGGTGGTCCGCGCCCCAGACGTCGATCACGAGGTCGAAGCCGCGGCGGACGAACTTGTCGTAGTGGTAGGCGATGTCGCTTCCGTAGTACGTGGGCCGGCCGTCCGAGCGGACAACAACGTTGTCTTTGTCCTCGCCGAGTTCGCTGGAGGCAAACCAGAGTGCGCCTTCGCGCTCGACGAGCGTGCCCTTCTCGCGGAGGACGGCCATCGCGGTGTCGTAGGCGCCCTCGGGGTCGTAGAGCGACTTTTCACTGAACCAGCGGTCGTACCTGACGCCGAAGCCTTCGCAGGAGCGGCGGATGTGCCGAACCATCAGTTCGATGCCGAGCGCGCCGAGGTCCGCCGGCGCGCTCTCGCCGGGCGGGCGGAGGAAGGTCTCGCCAGCCTCGTCTTTGATCTCGCGGGCCAGTTCGACCACGTATTCGCCCGGGTAGCCATCGGCCGGGATCTGGACTTCGCGGCCGAAGAGCTGCTGGTAGCGGGCGTAGAGCGTGTCGCCGAAGGTATCGGTCTGGGTGCCGGCGTCGTTGACGTAGTACTCACGCTGGACTTCGTAGCCCGCGGCGCCGAGCGCGGACGCCAGGGCATCGCCGATGGCGGCGCCGCGGCCGTTTCCCACGTGCAGTGGGCCGGTCGGGTTGGCGGACACGAACTCGACCTGGGCCTTCTTGCCGGCGCCGAGGGCAAGGTCGGCGTAGGCGCTCCCCGCTGCGATGACGTGTTCGACTTGGGCCTGCACGAACGCATCGGAGAGGCGGATGTTGATGAAGCCAGGAGGGGCCACCGAAGGGGCATCGATAGCTGGATCCGCGGGAATGTGCCGGGTAATGGCGGTGGCGATTTCCAATGGCGGTTTCATCGCCGCGCGCGCAAGGCGCAGCGGCAGCGTGCTTGCGAAATCGCCGTTCGCTGTGTCCTTCGGCCGCTCGATAGCGGCGCCGGGCAGGGCGACATCGGGGAGTTCGCCGCTCGCGACAGCTGCCCGCGCTGCGTTCTCCACGAGGGCGCCGAGGTAGTGGCGGATGTCGCGGGTGTCTGGCATTGAACGCACAGGGTAGATGGCGCCGCCCGATTGGAACAGGGTTCGGATCAGCCCTGCGAGAAGGGGAAGCCGCCGCTCCGGGCCAACGCCGCGACATCGCGCGCGGCCTGTTCGGCGTTTTCGATCACGTCCGTCGGGTACGCGTATTTCTGCTGGTGGGTTTCGAATTCGTCCTCATCGAGGAGGTCGATGCCGCCGTCCGGGCGGACCGTCACGTCCAGGTCGAGGTCAACGTAACCGATCTGGCAGCCATCGAAGGAGGGCGGGGTGGTCACGTTGCAGTACCAGAGCGCGAGCGAGCAGCCGGGCCGCGAGAGGCGGAAAACGTTATACCAGCGGTTGCGCCAGAAGTAGACGAGAGAGTCATACGGCGAACGGAATTCGCCGCGGCTGGTGTAGATCGGTGTGCGGGCGCGGTATTGCGCCACCAGGAGGTCGCCATCATCGGAGAGTACCTGGAAGGGCTGGATCCAGTGGGCCGCGCCGTCGTACTTGGTGGCCCGCAGCAGGACGCGGGTTCCGGGGACCGCTCGGAGGCTCGAACGTGCGTCCATTGCCGGATGATACACACGGACGCTCTTTCGCAAGCGTGCTTACGTGAAGTTGGCCCGAAATTCCTGCTACGTGTTTGTGACGGTGAGGCCGAACACAAGGCCAGCGACGATCGCGATCAGGCCGAGGCCGACGCAGAAGGCCACCTGGAGGTTCGTGAACTGGAAGCGCACGTCGAGGTGGGCCGGCGCCTCGTTCGGATTGGCCGGCGCGCCATGGCTGTCGTGGGAATCGGCCATCAGGTTCGTCCTTCGAGGAGCTGCTCGCGCCATTTTGGGGGCGGCCATCGTTCCGCGCACGTGGGTGCTGGTAGGCTGGGGTTGTGAGCCAGCCCGCCCGCCGCCAACGCCAGCTTGTCTACAAGACCATCACCGTGCCGGGGAATTTTCGCCTGGCGTGCGACGAATTCAACTCAGCGAAGTTCTTCGAATGTCATGAGACCTTCGAGGAGATCTGGCAGGAGGAATCGGGCGAGGTGCGCGACCTCTACAAGGGGCTGATCCAGGTTGCGGCCGCGTTCGTGCATATCACCCGGGGGAACCACTTCGGCGCGGAACGGCTAACACGGACGGCCCTGGGCTACCTGGCGCCATACCGGGCGGCCGGGGCGATGGGCTTCGATATTGAGACGATCTGCCGTGATACGGAAGACGCCTACCGGCGAATCGTGGCGCTCGGCGGGGAACGAATCGCGCACTTCGACCTCGCACAACGGCCGGTCTACGCCTTCGACCCGGAAGCTGTAGCCGCGGAGTCAATCCGCTGGCAGGCGTGGGGCTTTGACGCCGAGGGGCGAGGGCTGACCATGGAGATTGCGGTGGTGGTGTGAGGAGTCCAGGTGGGAACGGTCGCACCAGCGGAAGCTTCCGTTGGTGGTTCACATGGACCATGGTCTACGCTGGAAAGACGCGCCTTTTGTGATTCACGCGGCGGCAGCGGCGACGCCGCTATTCGAGTGGAGGCATGGATGACCAGCAACGAGACCGCAGGGGATGTCGTGATCGAAGCGCGCGATGTCGTCAAGACATACGACACGGGCGTGGTGCAGGTGCGGGCGCTGAACGGCGTGAGCCTGCAGGTTCGGCGGGGCGAGATGGTGGCGATAATGGGGCCATCGGGCTGCGGGAAAACCACGCTCCTCAATAG